>JAJYKC010000049.1 GCA_021788955.1 Acidobacteriota bacterium | reverse complement strand
TGGGAGCGGAATTGGTAACGGAGCAGAGTACGGCGCGGGCGGCGGTTGAGGTCAGCGAGCACATCGTCGAGATCGTCAGCGACTCGGGCGAAGGCGCGCAGACGGCCGGCCAGATGTTCGCCGACCTCTGCGCGCGCAGCGGCAACGGCATCTGGACAGTGGAGATCATTCCTGCCGAGATCGAGCCGCCGAGCCGGTCGAGGGCCGGGGCGAGCGGCAACCGGATTCGCATCGGCAGCAGCCGTGTCACTAATGCCGGCGATGAAGCCGATGTGGTGGTTGCTCTCAATGAACAGGTGTTGTACAGCCGCATCGACGCGGGCGCGCTTCGGCCCGGCACGATTGTCTATGTCGACAAGGTCTGGGGCGAGAGCCGCGACCCCGAGGTCCGCGCCCGCTATGTGGAAGCGGTGGAAGACTTCCGCCGGCGCGGCTACACGGTAATCGAGACTCCGATCGAAAGCGAGTGCCGCAAACGCACCAAGGACCCGCGCAAGGGCAAGAACATGTGGGTGCTCGGCATGCTCTGCGCGCTCTACGACCTGCACGAAGGCACGGTACGGGACCGCATCGCGGCGCGCTTCGGGCGCAAGGGTGCGGCGGTGGTGGAGAAGAACCTCGAACTTTTCAGCGACGGCTTCCGGTGGGGCCTGGAAAATCTCGAGCAGCGCTTCCACGTGCACGCCGTTCCCGTGGAGACACCGACGGTGGTGATGAACGGCAACCAGGCGCTCGCGCTCGGCGTGATGGCGGCGGGCATCGAGGTCTGCTCGATGTACCCGATCACGCCCGCCACGTCGGCATCGCATTACCTGGCGGCGAATTTTGAAAACACCGGCGGCATCGTACACCAGGCCGAAGACGAAATTGCCGCGATCGGTTTCGCGCTCGGCTGCTCCTATGCCGGCAAGACGGCAGTCACCATCACTTCCGGTCCGGGCTTCGCTTTGAAGACGGAATTTCTGGGCTACGCCGTGATGACCGAACTTCCGCTGGTCGTCGTGGTCGTGCAGCGCGGCGGTCCCGCGACCGGCCTGCCGACCAAGATCGAACAGGGCGACCTGATGGCCGCGCTCTTCGCTTCGCCCGGCGACAGTCCGAAAATTGTGCTCGCGCCCGCGACGATCGAAGAGTGTTTCCACCTGATCATCACCGCGCGCCGCCTGGCGGAGGACTTCCGCTCTCCCGTGATCGTGCTGTCCGACGCCAACCTCGCCACCGGCCAGCAGCCGTTCGCGAAGCCGGAGCCGAAGGAAGCCTGGCTGGCGGGGCCGGTGGATCAGTCCGACTGGGACTCGAAGGTTCCGCCGATGGCCTGGGACCCGCGCACGGGCCTGTCGAAGCGGCCGATACCGGGCCAGCGCGGCGGCCAGCATGTTGTCACCGGCATCGTCCACGACGAGTGGAGTCATATCGCCTATGAGTCCGGCGTCAACCAGCGCGCCATGGCGATGCGCAGCCGGAAATTGGCCGCGCTCGCGAGCGCGCTCAAGCCTCCGGTGGTCCATGGCGACCCCGAAGGCGACCTGCTCGTTGTCGGCTGGGGCTCGACGCTCGGCGCGATTGAAGAAGCGGTGGACCGCCTCCGCGCCGGCGGCCGGCGCGTTTCTTCGCTACATCTGCGTTTTCTTTCGCCGCTCGAGCCGGGTTTGAAGGAAATCTTCCAACGCTTCCGGAAGGTCACGACCGTCGAGGTGAACTACGCCGACGATCCGGACGCACCGTTGATTAACGACGAGACGCGGCGGCGCTCGCAACTGGCTCGTCTGTTGCGGGAGCACACCCTTGTGGATGTGGATTGCTGGGGACCGGTGCCGGGAAGCCCGCTGCCTCCGGGACAGATCGCGACGCATCTTGCCGGCAAGCTCGAAGAATTGGGGAGGGAAGGTTAAATGGTTGGGCTGAAGACAGAATGGGAAATCGAGCCGGCGGTGCGAGAGTGCACGCTGGCCGAGTATAAAGGCGCCGAGGCGCGCTGGTGCCCGGGCTGCGGAGACCACTCCGTGCTGAGCGCGGTACAAAAGATGGCGCGCGACAAGCAGATTCCGCCGGAAAGAATCGTCGTCGTCTCCGGCATCGGCTGCTCCAGCCGCTTCCCGCACTACATGTCGGCCTATGGCTTTCACAGCCTCCATGGGCGGCCGTTGCCGGTCGCGTGCGGGGTCAAAAGCCGCCGCCCGGATCTGCATGTTTTCGCGATCAGCGGGGACGGCGACTGCTGCGCGATCGGCGCCGGCCACTGGGTTCACGCCATCCGCTACAACATGAACATCACCATCCTGATGCTCGACAACAGCATCTATGGTCTCACCAAAGGCCAGACGTCTCCGACCACCCGGCTTGGCCGCGCCTCCAGCACTCATCCCCATGGCGCGCCGCTGCCTCCGTTGAACCCGCTCACGGTGACGCTGGGCATCTCGAACGTCTCCTTCGTCGCGCAGACGGTGGACTGGAACCCGCCGCATCTTTCCGCGACGATCCGCGCGGCGCACGATCACGAAGGCGCCTCCTTCGTGCGCGTGCTCCAGCGATGCCCGCACTTCACCGGGGACGTTTACGCCGACGCGCTCGAGGACCGCAGCCACGTTCTGCTCATGGAGCACCCCGACGGCATTGTGCTCGAACCGGCGATGCGGGAGCGGCTGAAAAACCGCGTCGATCATGACCCGCGGAACCTGGGCGAGGCGTTTCAACTTGCCGCCCGGACCGATGTATATCCCGTGGGGCTGTTCTATCGGGATCCGGACGCGGTTCGCTACGACCTGGTCACGGCGCATGGGTTGGGCAAGACCCCTTCGGAAAAACTGGGTGCGATCGAGGAAGCGATCGAGAGGTTCGCCATCTGATGACCGCGGAACGCGATAAACAGGCCGCGGTCGAGCGGCAGCAGATCCGCACGTTTCATATCACGGGACGCGGCTTGGAAGAGTTCCGCCCCGCGGCGCCGCTGCGGTTGGCGGGCGAGGAGTTCGCGCCGCCATCGAGGGAATGCGCGTACCCGCTCTGGGCGGCGAAGGGCAGGAAGCCGGTCCCACTGTGGGATCTGTTTGACGGCATCGAGCACCGGACGCAGATTGTGGCGGCCATCGCGGGCGTCCTCAAAGCCAGGCCCTGGCTCGCGGGCGCCGAAGCTTCCAAACGGCTGCTATTGCCGGTCGAAGAATGCAGCGAAGAGGAACTGCTCGAGGCCCGCGCGAGAATGGCCGGCGACGCGATCGTGGCGGGACTTGACAGCCGCGCCCTGCCCGCCCTCTACGCATCGATTTTGAGCGCCTCCCGCGCCTCGGCTCGGGAGCAGTTCGCCCAGCGAATGAAAGCGGCCCGCGACGGTCTGAGCGAACTCATCGCCGCCGATGACGCCCATGCCCCGGAAGCGGCCGGCCCCGCGCCCGTTGCCGCAGCGCTCGGCGGACAGGCGGCGGTTTACCTGGATGCCGAACGGCTTGCCCGGACTCTGCGAGCGCCAGTGGAAGGCGCGCGGCGAATGAGTCCGGAACGCCGCGCGCGCATCGAGCGCGCCATCGCCACGCTCGAAGATACATTGCAGTCCACGGCGGCCGGACCGGCCTTCCGCCTCTTCCATCCGCCCGAGTTGCCCGCCAACGGAATCGAGCGGTGGGGTGGATGGAGCGAGCCGAGCCTGGAACCATTCCACGACGGAATGATGTTCTGCCAGCGGCAGCTCGAGTGGTTTGCCGCTCCGCTGCGGGCGCTCCGGTTGGCTCGTCTGGAAGCCGTCTCCGCCTACGATGCCTCGATTCACGATGAGGCCCTGCGCCGGGTCGACTGGCAGTCCGCCAGCGACGAGGAACTGGCCGCGCTGGCGCCGGTGGTGATTGTGGAAACCACGGAAGGCCTGGCCAAAGCCTCGCTCACGGGGTTCAGCCGCGCCCTTCGGTCCGGCATGCCCCTGCAGCTTTTGATCACCCGGTCCGGCTTCGGCCTGGGCGAGTTAGGCGAAGCCGGCATCGAGCCCGGCTACCTCGCCATGGTGCATCGCGAGTCCTTCGTCGTGCAGGGTACGATGGCTCGCCCGGCGGAGTTGCCGGCGATGCTCGAAGCGATGGCGAGCTCCTTGCGTCCGGCGGTGGCCGTGATTGCGACGCCGGAACCCGACACGGACCCGATCGAGGCATGGGAGGAGCTTTCGCTGCTCGACCGGGCGCATGCCGCCCCCTCCTACCGCTACGATCCGGAACGCGGCGAAACCTGGGCCGAGCGTTTCGAAATTCTGCCGGGGCCTGGCGAGCCCGAGACCGAAGAAACCGTATCCGTCACCGCCGCTCACGCCGCGGCGCTGTCCCGGCGGATGCTGGACCATTTCCGCGTGCTGCCGCCCTCGGCCTTCAACGAGGACCAGGTTGAACTGGACAAATACCTCGCCGAGTACCGGGACCGTCCTCCGCTCGGGATTCCCTTCTTGTGGGTGCTCAACCCGGATGGAGAGCGGCAGCGCGCGATTTGTACTCGTGAGCTTGCGGCGCTGTGCCGGGACCGTCTCCGGTCCTGGAGGGCTGCGCGCGCGCTGGCCTCGGCGCCTGCGATACAACCGCAGGCGGCCGCGGCGGCGCCAGATGCCGAACAGGCCCGCGCGGAAGGCGCACGCCAGGCTCTACTTCGTCTCGTCGCCTCGCTCACCGGGCAGGAAGCCTCTGCCGCGGCTGCCGCGAGCACTACTGCTGTCCCCGCTCCAGCGGCCGCGCCGGCGGCTCCGGCGCCATCGGCACCCGCAACAGCCACGCCGGCTCCGAGCGCGGCAGCCCCGCCACCGGCAGAGGAAGCCGTTGCACCGTACATCGAGTCGTACATGTGCACGAGCTGCAACGATTGCCGCAAGATCAATCCGCGCCTGTTCGGCTACGACGGCAATCAGCAGGCGTACATCGCCGACGCGGCGGCCGGTACGTTCGCGGAACTGGTTAAGGCCGCCGAAGGCTGTCCAGCCAAGTGCATCCACCCCGGCACGCCGGCCCCCAGCGACAAGACCGTCACCCCGGATCTAGTGGCGCGCGCGGCGAAGTTCGGCTAACGGGCCCGCCGGCCGATCCACTTCTCCAGTTCGACTACTGCGAAAATCACCAGGCTCGGTCCGACGGCCAACGCGACGGCGCCGGGGAGCGGCCGGTTCGACCAGACGCCGGTCTCAAAAGGAAGTTGTGCTCACCCCGGTTCGCCATCCGCGAGAGCGTCAGCGTGGTGAACAACCGCGTTTGCCATCTCGGATCGCCGGCCCGCCAGAACCGGTAACCCGTACCGAGCGACGGAATCCGCATCAGCAGGCCTACCCACAGGACATGACGGTCAAGGCCGCCATGGAAAATACTCTCCCCGGGTGGATGAGGCGGACGACGCATCGGAATTGCTGGGTTCAAGGCCAAGCGCGAGCGCGGGCAGACCGTCGGTGACCAGGTTCATCCAAGAGTCCGAAGCGGTAAAAGCGGGAGGGACACGCCGAGCGGCGGGAATCGCCCGGACCTCTCCGCCCCAGCGTACCCGCACCGATGGCAAGCGCGTCCTTAAAATCGCCGAGCGGAGCCGAAACCACGGCGGCGAGGATCTGGATGTGGACGAGCAGCGCGGTGGGCTGCCGCCAGAGGATCCGCCAAGGGCTCTTCATTCCGGCCGCCACGAGCTCGTTCGGCCCATACTGCAGTAGCCTTGGCCCGGCTTCGGCCTCGCTCGATCCCTCCGCCATCGCGGTTGCGGGTTGCTCGACGACGCCGGCCGTCTCGATTCCGCCCGGTGTGACCGCAAGCCTTCCGCGGTTGAACGTGAGGCAAGCGCCTGGCCAGCGGGGCTAAGTGATAGCAGTTCATGGACGAATCCGGCGCGCGGGCGCGGGCATGGACGGGTGCATCACTTTTCCCTTGACGTATATTGCAATTTGCTATACACTAATTCCATATTGCAATTGAGAGGAGCCCGGTGAGACTCGGCGAAAAGATCCGCTACCTCCGCGAAGCGGAAGGCGCCCTCCGCGGCCTCGACCGCGAAATGACCCAACTCGAGGTCTCGCGCGCCATGAAGCGGGAGTTGAAGAAAGCGCTCTCCCAGTCCTACCTGTCGCAGATTGAAAGCGGGGCCCGGCCGCACCTGACCAACCCGACGCGCATGCTGCTGGCGAAATTCTTCCGGGTCCATCCCGGCTACCTTGTCGACGACCCGGAGGGTTACCACACCGAACTCATCAGCCCGCTCGCCGGGGAAGAGGACACGCTCGACCTCTGGCTCATCGAAGGCGCCGAGCGCTTCCGCTCCGACCCGGAACTTCGCCAGGCGCTGCTCACCGTGGCGCGGCATGAAGACTCGCGCCGCTGCCTGTTGCTGATCGAGGCGATCGTCGACACGCAGGGCCTCGCTGACCGCCTGCTGGGCGTGCTGAAGCCCGAGGCGCTGCCGAATCATGGACGCGCCAACGGAAAGGAGCGGTCATGAACTGGGAACAGTTTTACCTTCTCTGTTTCATCATCGGCTTCCTGTACAGTCTTCTAACTTTCCTTGCGGGCGGCATTGCGAAGACGCATGGCGGCGGCCACGCGGCGCACGGCCACGTTCCCGGGCACGGTCACGGGACCGCGCGCGCTCATGGAGGCGTGCCGGCGTGGTTTAATCCGGCCACGCTGGCGGCGTTTCTCGCCTGGTTCGGCGGCGCCGGCTACCTGCTGCGCCGTTTTTCGGGTCTTTGGGCCTTTGCCGCACTGGTTGTTGCCGCGCTCGCCGGGATTGCCGGCGGTTGGATCGTTTTCTGGTTCCTGGCGCGGTTCCTGCCGCGCTACGACCGGGCGCTCGACCCCGACGACTACGAAATGACCGGCGTGCTTGGCCGGGTCAGCAGTCCGGTGCGCGAGGGAGGCGTTGGCGAAATGATTTTCGTCCGCGACGGTGCCCGCCGTTCCGCTCCGATCCGCAGTGAAGACGGCCGGCCCATTGAGAAAGACATTGAAGTTGTCGTGACGCGCTACGAACGCGGCATCGCCTACGTCCGGCGCTGGGATGAGTTAGCGAATTAGTACGGAGAGTTAAGTAACGGAGAAAACCATGCAAACGATGGTAGTGATTGTGGGACTGAGCCTGCTGGCGCTGATCTTTCTGCTGAGCAGCGTCGCCAGGCTATATCGCAAGGCGGGCCCGCACGAGGCGCTTGTCGTCTACGGCGCGCGCGGCACCCGCATCGTGAAGGGGCGCGGCACCGTAATCTGGCCGATGTTTGAGACCTATCGCGAACTTTCGCTCCAACTGATGTCGTTCGACGTGGCGCCGCAGCAGGATCTTTACACCAAGCAAGGCGTCGCGGTGACGGTGGAGGCGGTGGCGCAGATCAAAGTGAAGTCGGACCCCGAGTCGATCCAGACCGCGGCCGAGCAATTTCTCACGAAACCGCCCGCCGAGCGCGAAGGACTCATCCGTCTGGTGATGGAAGGCCACCTGCGCGGAATCATCGGCCAGCTTTCGGTCGAACAGATCGTCAAGGAGCCCGAGATGGTGGGCGACCGCATGCGCTCCACCTGCGCCGAGGACATGAGCAAGATGGGCCTTGAAGTCGTTTCGTTCACCATCAAAGAAGTCCGCGACAAGAACGAGTACATCATGAACATGGGCCGCCCGGATGTCGCGCGGATCAAGCGCGACGCCGATGTGGCCGCCGCGGAAGCCGAACGTGATACGACCATCAAACGGGCCGAAGCTCAGCGCGCCTCCGCGGTGGCTCGTGCCCAGGCCGACCAGGAACGTGTTCTGGCCGAGACGGTTTCTCTGGCCAAGCAGGCCGAGGCCCAACGGGATCTCGAAATCAAGAAAGCGCAGTATCAGGAGACCGTCAAGCGCCAGCAGGCGCAGGCGGACAAGGCTTACGACATCCAGGCCAACGTCATGCAGCAGCAGGTTGTCGCCGAACAGGTGAAGGTGCAGCAGGTGGAGAAAGAACAACAGATCAAGGTGCAGGAAGCGGAAATCCTGCGTCATGAGAAAGAGCTGATCTCGACGGTGCTGAAGCAGGCCGAGATCGAGCGGCAGCGGATTGAAGAGTTGGCCACGGCTGAAAAGCAGCGCCGGACGCTCGAAGCCGAAGGCCAGGCCGCCGCGACGCGGGCGCAGGGCGAAGCCGAGGCAGAAATCATCCTCAAGAAGGGCGAAGCCGAGGCCAAGGCGATGAACGTCAAGGCCGAGGCGTACCAGGAGTGGAACCAGGCGGCGGTGGTCGACAAGCTGCTCACGGGTTTGCCGGAAGTCGTCAGGGCGCTCGCCTCTCCGCTGGCCAACGTGGACCGCATCACCGTCGTCTCGACCGGCGGCGACTCGGCCGGCTTGAACAAGATCACCGGCGACCTCACGAAGATGGCCGCCCAGATCCCCGCGCTGTTTGAAACGCTGTCGGGCATGAAGATGGAAGACCTGCTCGGCCGCGTCAAAAACATCGGCGAGGGCGGTAAGTCGAATGGCAAGGGACAGAACATTGAAACCGAAGGTTAGGAGGTAAGCGCGATGGCACTGATGGAACGCGTGGCAACATTGATCCGGGCCAATCTGAACGACCTGGTCGACCGCGCCGAAGATCCCGGCAAGTTGATTAAACAGGTGATCCTCGACATGGAGAACCAGTTGATGCAGGTGAAGACGCAGGTGGCGATTGCGATGGCAGATGAGCACCTGCTGAAGAAGAAGCACAAGGAGAGCGAGGAGAAGGCCTCCGAATGGATGCGCAAGGCCGAGTTGGCTGTCGGCAAGAACGACGACGAACTGGCCCGCGCGGCCATCGAGCGCGCCCGCGCCAGCCGCCAGCTTGCAGACAACTTCGCGCAGCAGGCGAGCGAACAGGCCGCGCAGGTGGAGGCGCTGAAGACCGCGCTGCGCAAGCTCGACCAGAAACTCGACGAGGCGAGGGCCAAGAGCGAGGTGCTGGTGGCGCGAAACCGGCGGGCGAAAACGCTGAACCGCGCCGGCGAAGCGGGACTGAAGGCGCGCTCGCAGGCCTCTGACGGCTCCTTCGACCGCATGACCGAAAAAGTCGACCAGAGCGAAGCGGTCAGCCAGGCGCGCACGGCGCTGCTTGGCGACACGGTGGAGGAGCGTCTTGCTGCGCTCGAACGCGACGACGAGGTGGAGCGTGTGCTCGCCGAACTGAAGGCGGGACGGAAAGCGAAGCTCGAGTCATGACATCCGCCTGGCACTATGCGGCGATGGGTTTCGCCGCCCCGGCGCTGGTTTGGCTGCTGCTGTGGGCATCCGCCCG
>JAJYKC010000048.1 GCA_021788955.1 Acidobacteriota bacterium | reverse complement strand
TCACATCACCGCTCCGGTGGGTAAAAGTTACGCAACCGTGACGTTCCACTTACACTGACAAGGTAGTTCTGTCAAACCGGTCGTCTGATAACCGCGGGAAGGACTGTAAGGACCGCGAGAGGATGGGCTACGTGACCTTAGGTTCCGTTACCCTCCGGCCTGCGATCGCATCCGGCGTACGCCGCCGGGCGTACAAAAAGTAAATCACTAACCCGATCGCAAGCCAGACAAAGAACCGGATCCATGTCAGTAGCGGCAGTCCCATCATCAACAGCAAACAACAGGCGATCGACAGCAGCGGCACAAGCGGCACAAGCGGAACGCGAAACGTTCGCGGCCGCTCCGGCTGTTTCTTACGCAGCACGATCACACCCGCCGCCACCACGATGAATGCGAACAGCGTGCCGATGTTCGATAGCTCCGCGAACGTATCGATGTCCCATATCCCCGCCGGCACGCCCACAAAGAACCCCGCGATCCACGTGCTGATGTGCGGCGTCTGAAAGCGCCGATGGACCTTGCTGAACATATCCGGCAGCAGACGGTCCCGCGACATCGCGAACCATACCCGCGCCTGGCCGTACTGATACACCAGCAGCGAGCTCAGCATCCCCATCAGCGCGCCCGCCGTCACCACCAGACGCAGCCGGTTATAGCCCAGCGCCTTTAACGCATCGGCCACGGGCGAGTCCGTGTTCAACGTTTCGTAATGCGCAATGCCGGTCAGCACCAGCGACACCGAGCCGTACAGCAGTGTGCACAAAATCAGTGTCGCAATGATGCCCACGGGAAGATCCCTCTGCGGCCGCTTGCACTCTTCCGCCGCCGTCGATACCGAATCGAATCCGATGTAAGTGAAGAAGACAATCGAAGCGCCTGTAAGGACGCCGGAAAATCCGTGCGGCGCGAACGGATGCCAGTTCGACGGATGAATCGCCCTCGCCGCGCCCGCGCAGAAGATCACGATGGCTAACACCTTGATCGCCACCATCACCGTGTTCGTCTCCGCGCTCTCCCTCACGCCGCGCACCAGAATCCACGTCACCAGCATGGTGATCAGCAGCGCGGGAATGTTGAAGATCCCTTCCGGCTGGCCCGGCGCCGGATACATCGGATACGCGATCGCCCCCGGTAGATGCACGCCGAATATGTTGTCGCCCAAGTCCTGTAAGTACGCCGAGAAGCCGACCGCGACGCTCATGTTCGACACGGCGTACTCGAGGATCAGATCCCAGCCGATGATCCAGGCGAAGATCTCGCCCAATATCGCGTAAGCATACGTGTAAGCGCTGCCGGCGATCGGTATCATCGACGCCAGTTCCGCGTAACACAGCGCCGCGAAGAAACACGCCACCGCGACCAGCGCGAACGACAGCGTGATCGCCGGCCCCGCTCCCGGACGGCCGAGCGTCGTCGCCCCATGCACGCCGTTCATCAGCAGATCGAGGATCGTCGCGTGAAAAACGCTCTCGATTTTCTCGACCTTGCCGGCCGCCGCAGTCCCCGTCAGCGTGAAGATGCCCGACCCGATCACCGCGCCCACGCCCAACGCCGTCAGGCTCCAGGGCCCCAGCGTCTTGCGCAGCCGCCGGGCCGGATCCTCCGACGCGGCGATCAGATCGTCGATGCTTTTCGTGCGCAACAGCGAACTCAACCCATGCCTCCGGCTTGCCGTCCATCGGTCATGGGGGAAAGTTCCACGCTGCGCTGGCTCCCGCCGCGGACTAACGCTTCCGCTGGCCCTTCACCATCCTCTTCACTTTCGTCTTCTGCGAACCGCGCGCCACGCCCGCCGCGCGCTTGGCCTTCGGCGCCGCTTTCTTCCGCGCGGCCCGCTTCAGCGTCTTGCGTTCTTCTTTGTCGGTAGTTGCTTTGGTATTCATTCTTCGATTTTGACCCCTGCGTATTTCTCTACCAGCTTTTTCAAGCCGTACCTGGGAAAGTTTACTGTAAGTTTGGTGTCTTCGCCATCTCCCTCGCGCCGCAGCACCGTGCCGCGCCCGTACTTGGGGTGCTGAATCTCGGTCCCCGGGCCGATCCCCTTCCCCGCCTTCGGCGCCGACGCGGCCGGACGAACCGGCTGCGGCGCCGGCTGCGCCGGAACTTGGACTGGCGCAGCCGCGGAAGCGGCGGGCTTTGAAATCCCTGCCGGGGCTGGCATGCCGCGATCGGTAAAGAACCGCGAAATGTTCTCCACCGAGTTCACCGTCGTGCCCGTATACAAATTCTTCCGCGACGTCTCCCGCACCTCGTGCCGCTCCGCGAAGAAGTCGATCTGCGCGCCGCCCGCGTCCTCGCGCAGCGGCGTTATCAGCTTCGCCGGTACTTCGGCCAGAAACCGCGATGGCCGTGTCCGCTCCGGTGTCCCTCCGCCAAACCGGCGCCGGAACCGCGCCCACGTCAGATACAGCCGCTCCATCGCTCGCGTCATGCCCACATAGCACAGCCGCCGCTCTTCCTCCATCCCCGATGGAGAGTTCAACGACCTCGTGTGCGGGAACAGACCTTCCTCCATCCCGGTGATGAACACCACCGGAAACTCCAGACCCTTGGCGTTGTGCATCGTCAGCAGGGATACAGGAGCGCGCTCATCCACGCCATCGGCGTCCGCCACCAGCGCTGCGTGATCGAGAAACTCGACGGTCCCTTCGCCACGCTCCGACGCTTCCGCCGCCGCCGTCTGCAGTTCATCCAGGTTGCCCAGCTTCCCCTCGGCTTCCGGCGCCGTGTCCTGCTCCAGCATCTTCCGGTATCCCGTCCGCGAAAGAATCTCCTTCAGCGTCCGGTCCACCGGCTGCACGGCGGAATACTCGGCCAGCTCCAAAATCAACTTCCGGAACGCCGCCACCGCCGCCTCGGCCCGCGCCGGAAACGCATGCTCCTCGAGCAGCGCCTCCATCGCCTCCCACATCGCCAACCGGCGCTCGGAGGCGAGCTTCTCAATCTGCTCCACCGTCGTCTTGCCGATTCCCCGCGCCGGCGTGTTGATGATCCGCGCCAACGCCACCGAATCCCGCCGGCTCGCCAGCAGCTTCAGATAACTCAGTGCGTCCTTCACCTCAGCCCGCTGGTAGAAACTGAAGCCGCCCACGACAAGATACTTCCGCCCATACCGCCGCAGCGCTTCCTCGATCTGCCGCGATTGAAAGTTCGTGCGGTAGAGCACCGCCACGTGACGCGACGGATCCTCCCGCAGCAGCTTCTCGATCGTATCGGCCACGAACAGCGCTTCATTCTCCGCGTCCAGACCCTCGTATACCCCAACCGGCGCGCCTTCGCCCGACTCCGTCCACAGCCACTTTCCCTTGCGCTCGGTGTTGTTCGCCACCACCGCGCTCGCCGCCTCGAGAATCGTCTTCGTCGAGCGGTAGTTCTGCTCCAGCCGGATCACCGTCGCGCCCGGATAATCCCGCTCGAAGTCGAGAATGTTGCGGATATCGGCACCGCGCCAACCGTAAATCGACTGGTCCTCGTCCCCCACTACCGCCACGTTCCCGTGCCCGCCCGTCAGCAGCCGCATCAAGTCGTACTGCGCCCGGTTCGTGTCCTGATACTCATCGATCATCACGAACTCGAACCGCCGCCGGTACCGCTCCCGCAGTTCTTCATCGTGACGCAGTACCCGCACGGTCTCATGCAGCAGATCGTCGAAGTCAAGCGCATTGGCCTGCCGCAGCCCGCCCTCGTACCGCTCGTATATCTGGGCCAACCGCGCTTCCCGTTGGTCTTTCGCCTTGGCATACGCCTCGTCCGGCGTCTCCTGCTGGCCCTTGTGATGACTGATCCAGCTCAGCGCCTGCCGGTACTGCACTGTCTCCTCGCTCAGTCCCAGACCCCGGTAGGCGGTCTTCAGCAACGCAAGCTGATCGTCGTCGTCGTAAATGTTGAACTGCGTCGTGAACCCCGGCCGGATCTGCGCCAGGCTCGCCCCATCCCGCCGCAGCAGCCGCACGCAAAAGGAGTGAAAGGTCGACAGCAGCGGGCTGTCGGAAACCGGGGGGTTGTTCAGCAGCGTCCGCACCCGCTGCCGCATCTCCTCGGCCGCTTTGTTCGTGAACGTCACTGCCAGCACCGCCGGACCCGGCACTCCGTACTTCGCCACCAGGTGCGCAATCCGGTGCGTGATTACCCTGGTTTTCCCGCTTCCGGCCCCAGCCAACAACAACAATGCGCCATCGACATGCTCGACGGCCGCGCGCTGCTGGGGGTTCAGGGAAGCGAGAAAATCCATGAAAACAAGGGCACTTAGGATTTTAACACATCGACTGCCTATGATCTGAGCACTGGAGCCCTCTAGGGTATACTACCCACATCTGCGGGTATTGTATTAGATTGTAAGTACTGGTACGACTAGATCTATGCTTATTCCTACCTCCCCCTCTCGGATTACGCTACAACTCGCCCATCTTCGAGAGCGCCGGCGGGCCATCGATTCGCTGATCCAGGCGCTTGAGAGCTACCAGCGCCTTCGTTTGCCGGTGAAACCGGTTGCACCTGGCGGAATTCGCACTCCCCAACCGCTTTCGCCGGCGGTAGGTTGGGCGAACCAGGTCGCATCATAGGGTAAGCTCGTCCGGCCCGCGCCGGGGCAAGCGCGGACATCAATTGCGGCCGCCTGCCATGGCGGTCTCCTGGGGGCAGCGAAACCGATTTAGCGCGGACTCTGGTGGCGGCGGTCAAACCTTAGTAACCTGATGTTTGGCCGGTACGCCATAGCAAATGGAAGTAAAATTCATCGGTGCGCCGGTTTAGTTGGCTGAATGCTGATTGACTTCAGTCTGATTCAGCGGGCGCAGGCGGGTGATGATGCGGCATTTAATCAAATCGTCGCTGCGTACCGGAAACGAATCCTCGGCACCATCGGCCGCCTCATCGGGCGGCCCGAGGATGTGGAAGACGTCGCGCAGGAGGCGTTTCTACGGCTATACTTTTCCCTGGATCAACTGCGCACCCCGGACGTATTCGAGCCATGGCTCTATCGCTTAACCGTCAACGCGTCCTACGATTACCTGCGCCGCCAGCGAAGACGCCGCGAATCGCGCATGGCCGACCTGTCCGAACAGCAGGTCCTCATGGCCGACGCAGCCGCCAGCGGTTCCCAGAACATCGAGGACAATCGCAGAGCGCAGGCGAGGGAACTGGCCGTTTCGCTCCTTGCCGCCGTCTCGGAGCAGGACCGGATTTTGCTAACGTTGAAAGAAGTCGAAGGTTTGTCGCTAAAAGAGCTAAGCGCCATCTATCGCGTCTCCGAAGGGGTCATCAAAGTTCGCCTCTTCCGAGCGCGGCAACGAGTCCTCAAGGCCTACGAAGCCCGGCAGTCGCCGGAAACTTCGTAGGAGGCAGCGCATCTCGACATGAGTACGCTATGCTGTGGTGCAAATAGGGAAGTCAGGATCGTATGAGCCGATCGGATGAGCATTTGAATGATGTCTTCGCCCGTTACCGCGAGGCGTTGCCGGATCCGGAACCAAGTCCGGAGTTCATGCCGGAGCTTTGGCGCAAAATCGACGCGCGCCGAAGCACCCGCTTCCAGCTCCTGCACCTGAGCCGCATCTTCTTGAGCGGCGCCGCCGCCTTGTGGCTGCTTATGGTGGCCGTGCTGTTCCTGCCCGGCAACAACGTCCAGCCCAAACATCACTCCTACGTCGACGCGCTCGCCGCAAGCAATGAGTCCAACTCCTGGGCTTACGCCGGAGTGCTCCATACCGAGATGGAAGAATCGAACTCTCGATGAAGCGCTGGCAGCTACCGGTTGGGTTCTACCTTACGCTCGTCTTCCTAAGCGGCGTCCTGGTGGGGGCGTTCGGTCTCCGTTTGTATATGGTGAGGTCGGTGAGCGCATCGGTCATCTACCGCCCGCCCACGGCGGACGAATACCGCCGCCAAATGCTCAACGATATGCAGAAAAAGGTCAACCTTACCCCGGACCAGGTGAACAAGATCAATGCCGTGCTCGATAACACTCGGGTCTGCTTCCGCCGCATTCACAGCAAGATCCAACCCGAACTCGATGCGCTGAAAAAACAGCAGTCCGGCGACATCCGCGCCCTGCTCAATCCCCAGCAGCAGGTCAAATACGACCAGTGGCGCGCCGAACGCGACCGCGCCGGGCACTGAAGCCGCTAGTTCACCAGCGCGGGCTTCTTCGCAGCCTTCTGGTTCCGCAACTCCTGCGAACGCAGTACTTTCTTCTGAAACCGGTCCACACGCCCCTCCGTGTCAACGAGCTTCTGCCGCCCCGTGAAAAACGGATGGCAGCTCGAACAGATTTCCACCCTCAGATCGCCCTTGTGCGTGGACCGCGTCTTAAACGTCGACCCGCACGCGCAAATCACGTTCACTTCGTCGTAGGCGGGATGAATACCGGCTTTCATGCGAAATTCCTTCCTGAAGTCTGATCTTTTATCCTACCACGCCTCAACTTCCACAACCCCCAGTCAAAAATACTGAAGTGTGCACTTGACAATCACTCCCGATCGGTACGATACTGAAGTTGCTACTTCAGTAATTCACATCGAAAGGAACTACCCCATGCCCGAGCCAACCACCATCCACAGCACTTTCATCCTCGAACGGAGCTTTCCCAAGCCGCCCGAACGTGTCTTCTCCGCTCTCAGCGAAAAGGCCGCCAAGCGCCGCTGGTTCGCCGAAGGAGGCGCGAGCCATGAAATTGTCGACTTCGACTCCGATTTCCGCCCCGGCGGCGCCGAACGCCTCGCCGTGCGCTTCAAAGAAGGCACGCCTTTCCCCGGCGTCATGCTCGTACACGAAGGCCGCTTTGCCGACATCGTCCCCAACCGCCGCATCGTCACCGCTTCCACCATGGACCTTGGTGACCGGCGCATCTCCGCGTCCCTCGTCACCCTCGAACTCCTTCCCACCGAAAGCGGCTGCGACCTTATCTGCACGAATCAGATCACGTTCTTCGAAGGCGCCGACGGCCCCAAAATACGGGAAGAAGGCTGGCGTAAACTGCTCGACCGCCTCGTCGCCGATGTCGCCCGTCCCGAGTAGCCCGCCATGACCACCCCATTCGCCGCCGGCCTCCAGAACACGCTCGTTCCACCCGTCGCCTACTCCTCCGATGCGCTCGAAGCGCGCGGGCACACCATCCCGCTAGACGGCGTCGGCGGCGACCTGGTGGACGTCGTCGTCAATGGCTCGAACGCCGTCATTTACGTAGCCGATGTCTCCGGCCACGGTCTCCGCGCCGGAGTCCTTATGGGCATGATCAAGTCCGCTGCCCGTTTTGGACTCCTTCTCGAACAGCCCTTACCGAAACTTCTCGAAGCAATCAACGCCATACTGCCGGCGCTCAAGGAGCCGTCCATGTTCGCCACCCTAGGCGCGCTGGCGTTCGATGGCTCAAACTTTGCCGAATACATCTCGGCCGGCCATCCCCCGCTGCTCCACTACCGCCGCCGCACCGGAGACGTCATCCGCCACTCGATCAGCCAGTTCCCGCTCGGCCTTTTTCCAAACACGGTCTATCGGAGCCGGCGCTTCCGTTATGATCCCGGAGACGTGTTCGCCCTCATCACCGACGGCATGGTCGAAACCGGCGAGGATCCCGACACGGACCTTGCCCTCGATCGCCTTGGCCGAACGCTGCGCGACCACTGCAACGCACCGCTCGAAGAGATCCTCGACGCCGCCTTCGCCCAGACCTCCCTCGACGGTGCGCCGCGCGACGACCGCTCCCTGCTTCTGGTCCGCATGGCCGCCTCGCACGCCGCACGCTGCCAACCACCCTTGCCGCTGCATGCTCAGGAGGAACGCTGGCGTCGTTTCCTCGACGAACTGGAGGACGAACTCGCCTGCGAATCCGCCCCACATGCCTCCCTCTCCGATTGACATCAACCGAGTCTTCCACGCCCTCGGCGATCCCACCCGCCGCGCCATCGTCGAACGCCTTCGCGACCGCCCGCAGTCGGTCTCCCGCCTCGCCGCTCCGCTCGGCATCACTCTTACCGCCGTCACCCAGCATCTGAAAGTGCTCGAAGACGCCGGCCTCGTTCGCAGCGAGAAAACCGGCCGCGTCCGCACCTGCCGCCTCGACCCCGCCGGCTTCAACGCGCTCGAACAGTGGGTCCGCGACTGCCGCTCGACATGGGAACGCCGCCTCGACCGCCTCGGCGACATCCTCGCCGAACCGGATTCGTGAGCCCGTCCGCCGCCCGGAAAATACGAAAGCCCCGCCGGACCCAAAGGCCAAGCGGGGCTTCTTTTTGCCGTAGAACGGCGTAACTCAACTTCTTCGCGCGTGGCGGCCGATCAGCATGAGCTGCGGCCTCGCCACTGAACGAAGCCTGAACGTCAGGAGCGGTCGAACACTAAGAGTCGGCCACCTCGCGCGTGGTTAAACCATAGTTGGAACTACTACCAGTACTCATTAAAACTGGACCACCTCCTTCCTCAGTGATGCACCCATCTTACGGCCATCCCCGGAGGTTGTCAAACCGGATTCCACCATCCCCCGCAACGAATCCTCATACGGCGCCCGCGCCACGCCCTGCTCGGTCACAATCGCCGTCACATACCGCGCCGGCGTCACGTCGAACGCCGGATTTTCCACCTGCGTCCCCTCCGGCGCCACCGGCACTCCGAACACGTGCGTCACCTCGCCCGCGGCCCGCTGTTCAATCGGAATCTCATCGCCGGAGGCAAGCGTCAGATCGAGCGTCGAGACCGGCGCCGCCACGTAAAACGGAACCCCGTTCTCCTTCGCCAGCACAGCCACCGAATATGTCCCGATCTTGTTCGCCACGTCTCCGTTCGCCGCGATCCGGTCCGCTCCCACCACCACGCACCCGATCCGCCCGGACTTCAAAAAATGTCCCGCCATGTTGTCCGTGATCAGCGTCGCCGGAATCCCGTCGTGCTGCAGCTCCCACACCGTCAGCCGTGCGCCCTGCAGAAACGGCCGCGTCTCATCCGCGAACACCGAAACCTGCTTGCCTGCCTCCACCGCCGCCCGGATCACGCCCAGCGCCGTCCCATACCCCGCCGTCGCCAGAGCCCCCGCGTTGCAATGCGTCAGTACCGCCCCACCGTCCGGAATGAGCGCCGCCCCGTGCCGCCCGATCGCCTCGTTGATGGCAATATCCTCGAGCCGCACCCGCTTCGCTTCTTCGACCATCTTCCGCTTCAGCGTCTCGAGATCCAGCCCGCGCCACTCCGCAAACCGCCGCTTCATCCGGTCAATCGCCCAGAACAGATTCACCGCCGTCGGCCGCGTCCCGGCGAGCGTCGTGCAGATCCGCTCGAACTCCGCGTCGAGTCCCTCCTCGCCGGCCCGCAGCACCCCCAGCGCCACC
>JAJYKC010000047.1 GCA_021788955.1 Acidobacteriota bacterium | reverse complement strand
TCGGCCGCCAGCCGATCGGCTTCTTCACGGCTTCGCCGCCGCCCTGGTCGTTGTTGTTGTTCGTCCACACTCCCACTACATCAAACACGGGTGCTGTCTGGAAAGATGTGGTTGGTCTGACGGATACAGTTCTCCCGCTAATAGAACGCTGATGCGGTCAGCCGTAGGGCTTCGGACCTCCGGAGGTTGGCTGGTCGCCTGCGCTGAACTTGCCACCCCTGGATCGTCCGGACGGGGCAGCGAGGCGATGTTCCCATTGCTGGAACTGGACAGTCCATGATCGTTCGTACTACGGTTGTTGACCACGACGACAATGCCTACCGCTGCTAGAAGTACGACTGCGCAGCCGAGCTTGATTCCGGTATCGCTTCGTTCTGTCATATATGTAGGCGGAGGCTGTTTGAAGCCGCCCGCCGTAGTCTACGTAAACAGTGTCTATGCTAACGCTGTAGACGCATACGCTAGCACACTTCCACACTCGTGGAAGTGCAAGAGATCCTGACGGCATTGGGGCAACGGGTTCGGGAGCTTCGACTCAAGCAGGGATATTCGCAAGAGGCGTTCGCCGATTTGTGCGGGGTCCACCGTACGTTCATGGGAACCATTGAACGCGGCGAATCCAACATCAGCTTCTCCAATCTCGCTAGGGTATCCAAGGCTCTCGGCATCACCCTTTCGCAGTTGCTTTCCGGCCTCGAAAGACGCACCGACTTGCTGGCGAACCGCCCGCCTTCGGCCAGTCGGCCCCAGCCACGAGGTCCAAAGGGGCCGTAGCTAAATCAGCGCGTTCGGTCAGCGCCGGGAAGCTGCGTTCTTCGGCCTTGCGGGCCTCAGGGACCTCGCTTCGAGCCTTGACCCTTGCCCGCCTGAGCCTAAGGCCACCAAGCCCGTTAACGCGGCTCCGAAGACCCGTCCGGGCCGCCGTCACCGCCAACAAGGTCCGCTGCGACCTCCTCGACCTCTGCAACTTCCACGGCGGCTCCCGGCTGTTCGACTTGCGCTGTTTTCTGGACTTCCGCTGCGTGCTCGATTGCGTCTGCCTCCTCGACTTGCCCTGCGACCTCGCTGGGCGCAACCTCGCCCGGTTCGGCGACGAGGGGAATCGCGGCACCCAGGATCTTCTGCAACCGTTTCGGCAAAGCCTCAATCACGAGAGCGCGGTCAACGCCGCACGAGTCGAAGTCGATACCGAACGGGACGTTCTTGTCCATAAGCGACTTCGTGATGAAGGCGGCAACCTCGACTTCGAGGTTTTTCTTTACACCTCCCTTCAGAAAGCTGACGATGGAGGCGTCACCAGCCTCAGATGACGTGATCAGCGGCAGGGAAATCCAAACCTTTTTGGGCATAACGTTTGTTCTTCTCCTATCGTGGTATTCGGTCCGCGTTGTCGCATGGCGTTCAGGAGGACCGCCGTTCGCAAGTCAGTATTCTCGTGGTAAGAGAATCGTGGTCGATGAGCGATCAGCCTCCGTGATGATCCAGATTCTCGTCCCGTCACGCAGTCGGTAAGCCGAGAGCAGGCGGAAGCCTTCCTGCAAGGAAAGCTCGTTCTCTGCTCGATCCTCCTCGTCCAGATCGCCCCAGTCGCCGCCGACGTGACGGCACAGAAACGCCGCTGGCGTTTCTCCGGCAAGCGTCAGCGCCTCCAACGCTCCCGGCGTCGCGACGATTATCCCAGGATCGAATCGAGGGTTCATGCCAGGCCCTCAGTCTCTGGCGGGATGGGTTCCTGACGTGGTTTCCGCCGGGAGCGGCGAGCGTTTTCTAAGATCTGTGACGTGGCGATGACGCCTCCTTGTGTCGGCGCGAAACGCTGACGGAATTGTTATCGCTCCTTTCCGCGAGAATCGCCACAGAAATTCCGGCACTCTGGGCAAGGCCAAGGTTGGTTAACGGGTTGGGACGCTACGGGTCAGCGGGTTGCTACAAGCGATTTCAATGGGGTAGCTCTACCGCTTCTAATCCATCTTTGTGATCGTGCACGACAAAACCAAATACGTTGTAAATCGAGTGACATGCCAAAACAGAGCGCAACGAAAAACCTCCAAGCGTTTTCAGTCCACGCGCACGTCGAATCGGGCGCCGTTGATTACGGTTTATTGTTCGCGCGACTGGCGAACTTGCAGCCTAACGAACGAGCCCGCGTAGTTGGTGGCCGCATGGTTGCTATACCGCATATGTCTATCAAGGGCGACCTTGTAACTCTATGGGCGTACGAGGGCGATATAAACACCGATCCGCTGTTCCTGAATGCGCAGTCCATGCAAGAGCGCCAAGGGAAACTATCCCCTGGGGACGTGCTCGTACAGAAGACGCACGCCGTGATCGACGCAAAGAGCCGAACGGCCGTAATTGAGCTCAACGGACGCGGGGCCAAAGCGGCGGACATCGCCGATCTCCTCGAACAGGTTGCACGAGCCGAATTGGCGGATGATACTCTCGCGCTTGACCTAAATCCACGTGTTTGCGAAGATTTCGTCCACGAAATCAATAGGTTTGGCCGCATTAGGGTCGCCAGTCTCAAGCTCTCTCGCCCGAACGTCAGTTGGACTGACCACAAGGATCACATGACGGACCTGGCCGACGAATCGCGTGGGCACTTCATCGATGTCACCGTCTTCGCGGAACGCAAGGAGAGCATCGACAAGAACCGTGGCGTTGTGGGTTTCATCAAACTGCTAGTGAGAGAACCGCTCTCGATATTTCGCGGTGCGATGGTGAAAGGCACGCGACTCGGTGAGAAAACCGAGACCACGATTACGCTGGCACGGTTCATTGAGCATCGAAAGGTTCGGGTTGGCCGGAATGCCGCTGGGCATGTCGTGGACGCCGAAATCGAAGCGGAAATGCTGGCGTATCTGAAGAGTCTGACATCAGAGGAGAGCTGATGCTAAAGACGTTGTGGCAGTACCTTCATCAGGAGGTGGGCACCCGGCTAGGCGAAATCGTGCTTACGTCCGAGGTCGTGTTGGCGATCATTACTGCGCTCGCCGTCGCGCTTAAGAGTGAAGTCGTATTTCATGAGAATCCAAAGGTGGCAGACGTCGCGCCCGTTCTTCTTTCTTACGCTGCCATAGCCCTTGGTTTTTGTGTTGCTGGGCTGACAGTTTCACTGACGTTGCCTGATAGAGTTTTCGCGGAGCATCTTGTCCAGTCGAAACCGAAGCACCTACGCCACGATTCGTATTCAGACTTGCTGTTCGTGTTCTCGTGGACGGCGGTTTGTCATTGGCTCTCTATCGTCGGTTTAGTAGGAGCTGTACTGTTCGCTCCCAAGGGCCAGTCGTTGATGCCCTATGGTGCTTCCCTACAGTATAGGTGGGCCGCTGGCGTCCTCACGTTCACGTGTACTTATAGCTTCTTTCAGTTCTTGATTACGCTCATTACTCTTTCGCAGGTGGGAACAGTCTATATAACTCATCTACGGGACAATAAGAAACCACCAGCCGGAACGTAGATTCCGGCGAGCGGGCCGTTCAGATTGCGATACCCGCCGAAACATGATTCAACCGAGGTGATGTGGTCCGAAGAATTCGAGCATCGTGCCGCTGAAATGCGGCAGAGGAATGAACGGAACAGACTGGCTTCACGAATTGGCCATGAGCATTTGCGAATAGCCGAGATGACGGCGGCGACTTGCGCTACCGAACGCCACTACACAGTCAAGGAGCTGGCGGCGACGTGGAAGCTCAGCCCGAGCACCGTGACCCGGATCTTCCGGGATGAACCGGGGGTACTGAAGATCGGTCGAGCGGGTACCCGTCGCGGTCCTCGCACGTACGTGACGTTGCGAATTCCGGAGTCCGTTGTGCAACGGGTCTACCGAATGCTGGTAGTGCGGTAAACGACTTTCGATGTGAATGCCCCCGTTCTGAGCTGCTGTGTCGGCGGGCGGCGGGCCTTCCGACACCTCCCTTGCGCGTTCAGAAGCCGCGGAAGGCCGTCGGCGAGGCCGAGGCGGGCGGCGGGCACCAGGGAGCCAAAGGGCAAGTTTAGAGATCGCGGCCGACATCGTTACGGGTATGCCGGGCACCCAGTCCGCAGCTTCTTGATCCCACGAGGTTCGCTAGGACCGTGGTCAACCTGGGATGTTGGGCGGGAAGGGTCCGAAATTCAGACCCTTCCCAGCGAGCTATGTGAAGCCAAACCACTAAATGTCTAACTCCAGGACAACTTCCTCACCCAACTCTTCCGCGACTTCTGCAAGCTGTTCCTCATTCCAGGAGTTCTGCTTCCGCGAGTTCGTCCAAGTTGTCGAACACTAAGTACTTCCCCACACCATTAGGATCGAGAAAACGGATCGGACCAGTAAACAAGCCTGCCACGCTTCGTCAGGATCACGCCAATATAATCGGCAATGCTACAGAGACCTAACCAGCGGCCCTGAAGCTTCCTGACCAATCCCGGGCTCTTCAGGATGATCTCGTGCATGTCTTCGGGCTCCAGCGCTTCGAGGCCCATATTGGGTTTTTCGTTCATTCTTAATCCTTTTGCCTCAATGAGGTAGCTACACCACGTTGTAGGTTTGCGCAGGGACAAGCAGCGTCGTCTGCGTGCAATCAGTTCTGGAGCCGTTGCAGGACAATGGTTTCGCTGGTTTCGCTGGTTTCGCCGCCTAGGGTTAAGGCAGCAAGCTCGCCGAGTTCAGAAACGCGGAAGTGAATAACCTAATCGCTCAAGAGGAACAGGAAAGGAGCACAACTTACGTCGTCCCTTATTCCATTTGCGAGTCGGCGAGCGGGTTACCGCGCCTGAGCACCCGGTCGGCACGCTAACCCCACACGGCGAAACCAGCAAAACCAGCGAAACCTACCCCGCTCGGGACTGGAACACCCGCGGATTGACGATGTAGGCCTCAGCAGGCCTGCCTCCGCGTTCGGACGGCTGGTTCGGCTCCTTTCGAATCCAGCCCGCCTCTTCGAGTTCTCCAAATATTGCGCGGAGAAGGACGGGATTATCGAGCCCGGCCCAGCCTTTCTTGCGGACTTCGCGAAGCGTGAACCGCACACCCAAGGCCCCTTGCCGAAGCTTCTCGCCAACGACCGCCGCCATGCTGCGAGGCGACCCCTCCGCATAAACCCTGCGGGCATGCGTCTCCAAGTACGTGCACCAACGCGCCGCTCTCTGCGCCTGATGCAACGGAACCTCCGGGGAGAAGCCGCTGTCCGCAAGGTGGCAGAGCAGTGCGATCCGCGGCATCAAGCCACGGTACTTGGCGAAATGCGCCTGGAGGTAGGACGGCATCGGCTCCCGGCGCAGTCGTCGTTCCAGGGTTGCCCTCCAATCGTCAAAGAACCGCTGCGCCTCGTGATCAAACCGAGCGAGAAAGACCTCTGGCTGCGCGGCGGCAACAAACCGAAACACGTTGGTGGCGTGCTCCTCCGCCTCGCGGTTAGGCTCCCGGTCGATGTTCTCCCAGTCCTCCGGCATGTCCGGGTATACGAGCACCTGGAGGCGCTGCGCCAAACCATCGTCTCCGTCGCCGCCGAAGATCGCACCGACCAGATAGTGGCGAAGAACGACGGGCTGAATGCCGCCGAACAGACTCAGGCAGATCCTCGATGCGCGGATGGTGCCACGGGTGATCCGGTCCCGGGTGAACGGCTGGTCGCCGCTCCAAGATTCGAGGTAAAACGGGCGCTCGCTTTCTCTTCCCTTGGAATCCAACATTCCGAAGAATCCCGCTAATTCGTCACGGAAGAGCAGCAACCCGGCCAAGTTCTGAGCGAGAATCTGCTGCAACATCGGGAGTGTGGCATCATTGACCACGAACCGGACGCATGTTGGTTCCTGGGGCTCGGGTTCGGCAAACGCACCAGGATCTTCCACCTGGTTAGCCCGAGCGCCGGATTGTCGTTTCCATGCTTGCTTTCGTTCCTCGTAGCCCTCCAACTCCCGCTCATACTGAGCCGTTGCCTCGCGGAATTGTTGGGCGGCCTCCTCTTCGAGACGATGCAAGATCTTCAGCACGCGTTTGATGGATGGCGTCTTCATGGAGCCCGGCGATGCGATGATCCCACCCCACAGATTCCCGCATTCCTCCCAATCGTCGTGGCGCTTCGGCGCGATCCGAGCACGCCTTCCTGTCACGCTGCCGAACGAGACTATGAGTGCCGCTCCCAGAAAATCCAAAGGCACCTGGAGGCGTTCTGCAACGTCGATAGCGTAAGGACGGAATCCGTCCGGCAACAAGGCGGGATCGAACTCCGCAACCCGGACAAGGCCGATGTCGAGTCGTTCGGGCTCAGGCCACGCATCTATCTCGATAGGCTGAGTTCCTGGTCGATTTCCCGCTGGCAGCTCGGGGGCCGCCACCTCGGCCTCTGAAGTCGCCGGAAGTGGCGGCGTCCGGAGCAAGGCGATGAACGATTCCAGTTGTGCCGGGCAGTCCTGCACGTCCTCGGCGGACCCCGGCAACCGATGGCCCGTTACTGTCATAAATCGCCCATCGCAGTACGCCTCGACCCTGCCCCCGGCCATCGCCAGCTTGTTCGGGCAATCCACCGGCAGCGTTCCGCGCACGAACCCGCGCAGGCCGTGGCCCGACGGGGACAACTCCCAATACGTCGGCAAGCCGCTCACAATAGATGCGGCCCACATTTGCAGCTTGCCGTTCTCGTCGGTGCAATCATTGAGGTTGATGCCGATGACGCGAGCATCAAGCCGCATCAGCACTCCCAGCCCAGGGTGTCCACCCTGACGGTACGTGAAGGACGCGTCCTCGAATCGGCTCCATTCTCGCGGCCTTGCCGCGGCAAGAATGCCGCCGTCCATCGGCGAGATGGGGAGCTTGCCCTTGCGGTCACCGGGCCGCACAATCCAGACACCCCACAGCAACAGTTCTCGCAGGAGGCGTGGAATGTTCTCCAGGATGACTTGCAGAGGACCGCTATCCGGCATGGCGGCCTCCGCTGGATTCCGACCCGGGTTGTCCTGTTTCGCGACGGCAAAACCGTGTTTCTCGGCGGCTCCGTTGAGTAACCCCGGCGCATATCCTTCCCTGCGTCTGAACGGCGGTGGGCCGCCGCCGATTGAACGACCTCCACGCGCGGGATGCCTTTCTGAAATGGCGATTGAAATCCATCTTTCGTCTCCAAAACCCATAAGGTGAATTTCAGAGGGGCTGCTATTGAACTAGCAGCCCCATCCGATACCAAACGCGGGGTTTGTCAGTCCCCGGCTCAGCCACCATTGCTCGGAGTCTAGTCTTCGGCTGTCGCGAAGGGCACTGCATGGCAACTAGGTTTCTCGCAACAGATTGACGCGCAGATACTTGCGCGCGGGATTCCAGTCGAAGAAGGTTACCCAAGGTAACGCGCAACCATAAGGCCTTCTATCGGGAGACAAATCGCTGGCTGAAAGCTATGATGAGTCCAGAACCGCTTGTACCGAACGTCTCACGCGGCGGTTCGTGCTAGCCGATGACAACTACAGCCCGCAAGAAGCACTTGGCCGCCGTCCAGGGACTCATAACGGATAGCAGTCAGATCCTCGATGGCCGAATCGGGGACCAGTACGCTGTTGATAAAGCACAGGAGTTCAGCGCCGGGATGCGCCATTTGCTGCGCGTCTTTCACAGCGAGCTGCCTGAAGGGGCGGTGAAATCTACCGATGCACAGATCCTTCAACTGCTTACCGAAGATCAGGCAGAAGGCGAGCGCCTGATGGGCCGATCCTGGATCACAAATGTGTGGGGGCAGCAGGAGCCGTGCGATCCAATCAAGCGCCGCTTTGGGATCGATTTGCAGTCTATGCGCGAAGCAACAGAATGGCTAAGAGTCCTGGCTGACAAGTTGGCGTTGAGCAGCGGCGTGTCTGGTGCGCCGCTGAAGCGCGACCCGACCCTGGTAGACATTCGGAAGCGAATCCGAGCTCTCAGGGAGGTTGGTGACTCGTTCAAGAAGATTCGCGAGCGGTTGGACCAGGACGGAATTTCGCTGCCGCCTGGGAATAAATGGGGAGCACGAACTTGGAGCCTTGCTCACCGGAAGCAGCCCAGGACAGTGACTTCTTGGATGTCCAAGGCCGCGCACAGTACTCGGTAATTCCCGAGTTGCCCTATTACCCTGAGTTACCTATTTCCACGGGTGTCATGCGCCGAACGGCAAATCTCCCAGGAGTTTGGCGAAGATCTGGTTGCTCAATCCTGGAGGACACCGCACTCCATCCGGTAACCTGCTGCCGAGGTTGGTGGCGTGGGCCGGGAATCGGAAATCGAATGCAGCGTTAGATCCTGGTTGGACAACGTAATTGTCCCTGCGCTCATTCGCCAATACATCGAAACGAAAAAAGTACGGGCTGGCTTCCCGTTACCGAGCGATAATAACCCGTTAGTGACCAACGCCAACGAGCCCAAGGAGGTTCAGCCCTGAGCCTCCGGTGTTCGATCTACGCGCGGTACAGCAGCGATCAACAGAAGCCCACCTCTATTGATGACCAGATCCGCGAGTGCCGCGAAGCGGCTCTGGCCCTAGGTTGGCTTGTTCTGCCCGACCAAATCTACGCCGACGAAGCAATCTCGGGCGCAGCAGCGGATCGGCCCGGATTGAAACGCCTTCTTGCGGCTGCAAGGCTTCACCCGCGACCGTTTGATGTGCTGCTGCTCGATGACACCCGCAGACTTGCTCGAAATGTTGGCGATTCCTCCCGCATCATTGAAGAATTACGGTTCCTCGGAATACGCGTACGCGCCATCTCTCAGGGTATTGACTCGCAGGATGAGCAATCCGAAGTCCTCTGGACGGTCCACGGGCTGGTGGATTCGTTGTACCTGAAGGAGCTTTCGAAGAAGACGCATCGGGGCCTTGAAGGGGCCGTGCGCCGCAACCTACACGCTGGAGGCCGATGCTACGGCTATCAGAGCGTACCCGTCGATGGCGGCGTGGAACTGCGGATTGATGAGGCCCAGTCTTTGGTCGTCGTGCGGATCTTTGAGATGGCCGCGAGCGGACGCTCGCTGAAGGAGATTGCAAAGGCTCTGAACGCGGACCGGATCGCTCCACCACGGCCACGGGCGGGACGAGTGCCGGGCGGGTGGTGTCCAACCGCCATCCGGGAGATGCTCCGGAGAGAGGTGTACATCGGCCATCAGGCCTGGAACAAATCGACGTTCGTGAAACGGCCGGGCACGAATAAGAGAATAGGGCGACTGCGCCCGCCTTCTGAGTGTGTAGTTGTGGAGCGCCCAGATCTCCGCATAATCGAGGATGAACTGTGGGAGCGCGTCCGGAATCGGTTGACGGCTCTTTACGCCATCTACGGCCTTCCGAACCGAAAGGGACTAGTCCACCGGGCCGCCTCCAGCCACTATCTCCTGACTGGTATCGCGAAGTGTGGTCTGTGCGGCGCGAACATCGTCATCGTGTAACGGGTCACGATTTT
>JAJYKC010000046.1 GCA_021788955.1 Acidobacteriota bacterium | reverse complement strand
CGATCTCGGCTCGCGCCCTCGAACGATCCGCAGGCCCTCCAATTCGCCCCATTTCGAAGTGATCACCGTCGCCTGGCGCTCGGTATATCCGCCGTCGTAGTAGAGAACAACCCAGTCCTCAACCGTGCCGAGTTCGTGGGCCTTCGCGGTGTTCGAGAAGAGCGCGGTGTAGTGGCGTTCGCCCCGCTGAGTGTGCAAAACCGGCAGCCACGCTACGCCTTTCGGATTGAAGCGGCGCGGCGCGATAGTTGGCAGTTGTCCTGCCGCCGCCTTCTCCTGGTATTCGTGGTCCACATCGAGCAGTTCTTCCACCGAGGGCTCGTCGGCTTCGTGCAGGTGCGCGACATTTCGCAGGCGGCCCAGGCGGCCGGCCAGCGTATCGATGATGCCGGAGAGTTTCTTCTTGCCCACACCGGCCAATTCGTGCAGACGCCCATCGTGGGCGGCGGCCTCGAGGTCCTCGAGCGTCTCGATGCCCAATTCGTCGTGCAGGCGCTGCGCCAGCGATGGCCCGATTCCGGGCACGGATTCCAGCATCGCCGTCGGATCCGCCTCGCCACGCAGACGCTCGAGCATCGGCAGGCGTCCGGTGGTGAGCAACGTCCGCAGCGTGACGATCATTCGTTCCCCCGCGCCGGTGACCTCACGCAGTCCTTCGTCCCCATGGCTCTGCCAAACCTGCATTAAGGGCGTCCGAAGTTGGCGGATGCTGGCCGCCACGCGCCGGTAGGCCTGGACGCGATACGAATTGGCGTGCTGCACCTCGAGGAGGTCGGCGATCTCTTCGAGCCGGTGCGCGATGTCGACGTTCTGCATAGGTCTGACCTCTTTGGGGATTTCCTCCGCGTGTATTTGAAATCTGCTATGCAGCTTGGATGCCATTTGGATCGGGAGTTGCTCCCCTCGGTGTGGTGGCACATGCACAACGAGGAAATCGCACAGATTTTCGAAAAGATGGCGCGGCTGCTGGCGTTCCGGGGGAAGGACCGTTTCCGGATCATGGCCTACGAACGCGCCGCGGTCTCGCTTCGTGACCTTCAGGAGGACTTGGCGGAGATCGCGGCACGAGACGAACTGGAAGAGATCCCAGGGATCGGCAAGGACCTCTCCGGGATGATCGAGGAGTACATCCAAACCGGTCGTATTGCGCGCTACGAGAACGAAGCCAAGGGAATCGCCCCGGGCTTGATCGAGTTGATGACGATACCTGGTCTTGGCCCCAAGACCCTTGCTCTGCTTGACGCGAAGTGCCACATCCGCTCGCTCGACGGCCTGCGGTCGTGTCTGGACAGGATTCCCTCGATGAAACTCAAGGGGTTCGGGGCGAAGAAAGCACAAATTATCCGCCGCGGTATGGAACTGTGGGCGGCTAGCCGGCAGCGCATGTTGATCGGCGTGGCGCTACCGCTGGCGGAGAACCTGCTGACCCAACTGCGCAAAATGGCGCTAATTGAGCGCGCTGAGGCAGCGGGTTCGCTCCGACGGCGGAAGGAAACGATCGGCGATCTGGACGTGCTGGTCATCTCGAAGAACGCCCGGCGCGCACTCGAGCAGGCAACGAAGCTTCCGCTGGTACGGCAGGTACTCGCGCTCGGCCCGACGAAAGCCACGCTGATCATCGAAGGCGGGATACAGGTGGATGTTCGGGCCGTCGAGCGGCAGTCTTATGGGGCGGCACTGCAGTATTTCACCGGCTCGAAGCAGCACAACATCCACTTTCGAACGCTGGCGCGGGAGCAGGGTCTGAAGTGTAACGAGTATGGCGTGTTCCGGGGTGCACAGCGGGTAGCCAGCAAGGAAGAGGCTGAGGTCTACTCGCTGCTTGGCATGCCGGTGATTCCACCTGAGCTTCGGGAAGACCGGGGGGAGATTGAAGCAGCGCTCGAAGGCCGGTTGCCGAGACTCGTCGAGGTAAAGGATCTGCGCGGCGACCTGCATGCGCACACCACGTATTCCGATGGCAAGGCAACGGTGAAAGAGATGGTGGAACACGCCGCCGGGCTTGGCTATGAATATATCGGGCTGAGCGACCACTCTCCCTCTCAGATGATTGCGCGAGGGCTCGATGCCGGAAGGCTCGAAGAAAAGATCGAGGAGATTGAGGCGTTGCGCAAAAAGCGTGGTAGCCGAGGTCCGCGAATTCTGATCGGCGCTGAAGTGGACATTCTCGCCGACGGGACACTCGACTATCCGGACACGATACTGGCGAAGCTCGACGTGGTCGTGGCGGCGGTGCACTCACTGTTCCGGCAAAGCAAGGACTTGATGACCGGGCGCATTCTGGATGCGCTGGCCAACCCTCATGTGGATGTCCTCGCCCATCCGAGCGGGCGGCTGCTCGGTGCGCGGGAGCCGGTAGAGATGGATTTCGAACGCGTGTTGGAAGCGGCCCGGAAGAACCAGGTGGCGCTTGAAGTGACCGCATCGATGTACCGGCTCGATCTCAACGACGCAATGGCGAAAGCGGCGTGCGACGCGGGCGTCTTGTTCGCCATCGGTTCGGACGCGCATACTACCGCCCAGCTCGATCTCGTCCGCTACGGCGTGTTTCAGGCGCGGCGGGGCTGGGTGGACGCCAAGTCGGTGATCAATACCTGGACGTACACGCGGCTGGAACGCTGGCTGCGGCAGCGGAGAGGCGAGCACGCCAGGCGCCGAAGCGCCTAAGCTGCCTGCTGCAGCACGAACCCCTGGCGAATCACAATGGCGACCGCTACGGCGCCGTTGGGGTAGGGAGGACTGGAAAAACGGCCAGCGTCAAGTCGCTCAGCCGAGTGTGTATTCTTGCTTGCTCGTACCTTTCAGTGAAACCGAGCGGTAGCTGAGCTTGAGCAGGGGCGGCGCGATGAGCGTGGTGGCCACCGACATAACGACCACCACGCCATAGGCGCGAGCGGAAACCACGCCGAGCCTCAGTCCGATTTGTGCCACTACCATCCCGACCTCGCCCCGCGGCGCCATGCCGACACCGACGCGCATTGCGTCAGCCCAGCCCATGCCTGCCGCGCCGAGCCCACAGCCGACGACCTTCGTAATGACGGCTGCCACGACGATCACCAGCACGAGCAGGAGCGCATCCGCGGAGTGGAACACGGCGAGATCGACGTTCAGGCCGATGCCGGCAAGGAAAAACGGGACGAGGAGTTCGGAGACGCCGTGGGCGAAGGCGTGGACGCGGTGTTCGAGCGACTCCGACAATGCGACGCCGGCCAGGAACGCGCCGATGATGGCCGCGACGCCGGCGTACATGGCGAGGACTCCGAGGCCGAACAGAACCACCATGGCGAGATTGAACTGCACTTCGCCCGCGTGGAGGCGCTGTTTGAGCGAGGGGACGACGTGGCCCATAGCGCGGCTGCCCCAGGTGGCGACGATCAGCGTGAAGGCGACGGCGGCCACCGCGGTGAGCGCCAGCTCCGCGATGTTCAGTGAGCCGCGCGCCATACTGCTTACGACCGCAAGCACGATGAGGCCCAGCACGTCGTCGATGACCGCGGCGGCGAGGATGATCCGGCTCGCACGGTGTTGCAGCAGGCCCATGCCGGCCAGCACCTGCGCTGTGATGCCGACGCTTGTCGCGACCATCGCCGCGCCGACGAAGCGGGACTCGAGGCGCGGCTCACCCCAGAGTCTCATGATCGCCCAGCCGGTGACGAGCGGGACGGCGACGCCGAGGATGGCAACGAGGGAAGCGGTTCGCCCGATACGCACGAGTTCGCTGGCCCGTACTTCGAGTCCGACACGGAAGAGCAGGTACATGACACCGAGTTCCGCCAGTGCCGTCAGCACCTGATTCGGATGGATCCAGCCGAGGACGCCGGGGCCGATGAGCACGCCCGCCAGAATTTCTCCCACAATGCCGGGCTGTTTCAGCCGCTCGAAGATTTCCGCGAATAACTTCGCGCTGCCGAATACGGCCAGCATGGCGAGGGGAATGTTGTCCGCGTGTGGCGCGGAACCGAGCAGGATCGCGGGCGTAAGCGGAACCAGCATGGCTTTGGTTGAGCGGGTCCGGTCCGACCTGACCTTCACCTTCGCACATCCGCGCCGCGTTTGGCACCCGCCGTGCACCATGGCGGTCTGGGTGGCATCGCAATGAAATATCGGATCCTTACGGTTTCGCGCGAGTACGGAAGCGGAGGTGCCCAGATTGCGCGGAAGATCGCCGAGCGGCTTGGCTGGACGCTGCTCGACTCCCGGATCCTCACCGAGGTGGCGCGCTCAGCACAGGTGGACATTTGCACAGCGGGCGAAAACGACGAGCGCGTGGATTCGTGGTTTCACTGGCTGAACAAGAACGCCATGCGCGCGGCGGCGTTATCGGCGGGGCTAAAGATGGAAGACGCGGAGTTATTCGACGCCGAAACAATGGCGGCGTTCACGCGGGAAGCGATCGAACAGGCGTACACAAAGGGCGACTGCGTGATCGTCGGCCGCGGCTCGCAGTGCATCCTTGCCGGGCGAACGGAAGCGTTCCACGTGTTCGTATATGGTTCCCCGGAGAATCGCTTGCGCCGCGTCGTGAGCCGGATCAACGAAGGCGACGACGCGGAAGCCTATATGCGCGCAATGGACGAACAGCGCGAGCAGTACATCGCGCGCTTCTATGACAATTACTGGAGGGAGCCTCACCTTTATAGCCTCATGATTTCCTCCGACCTGGGCGAAGACCTGACAGCATCGACGATTCTTCATGCGATGGGAGCAACTGTCGCCGCTACCCCGGCCGTGGCGCCGCTTAAAGACCGATAAGCTGAAGGGATGGAGATCGAACGCGCCCTGCTGCACAAAGTGGGCGAGGCGGTGCACCGCTTTCAAATGATCCGCGACGGCGACCGCATTGCGGTGGCGCTTTCCGGCGGTAAGGACTCGCTGACCATGCTGGAAGTGTTGCGTCTGCTGGCGGCGCGGGCGCCCGTGCAGTTCACCGTTTGCGCGTTCACCATCGAGCAAGGCAAGTTCCTGCGGCCGATCCAGCCGCTGGGGGAGTGGCTGAAGGAGCGTGGCGTGGACTGGACGTATTTTCATGACCGGCCGTCGCATCGCCTGTTGGCGGAACAGCCTGACCATGGCTGCGACCTGTGCAGCCGGTATCGCCGCAGGGCTGTCTACGAAGTGGCGCGCTCACTCGGGGCTAATGTCGTCGCCTTTGGGCACACGGCCGACGACATGTGCGAGTCGTTCCTGCGCAACGCGATGTTCACGGGGCGACTGAGCGCGCTGCCGCCCGTAACATGGTCGAGAGAAAAGGATTTCCGGCTGATCCGGCCACTGGTGTTCGTGGGGGAGGACCTGACCGCGAAGTACGCGGAGACGCTCGGCGCGCCGGTAATCCCGTGCGGCTGCTCCCAGCGTCCGGGTACGGTGCGGCGGTCATTGCGCGGCATCCTCGCAGAGCTCGAGGCCGAACATCCGCGGCTGCGGGAGACGCTGCTGGCGGCGATGGGCAATATCCAGCCGGATCGGCTGCTGGACCCGCGGTTTTTCAAGGGACAGAAGCCGGCGCCTGCAACGGATCTGCTGCCCGTACTCGAAGACTGAGCAGCCGCCGCCTGTTACTTTGGCACGGATCTTGCATCTGCTGCAAGGGAGGCGGAGTTGATGGCGGAATCGCTCGTAAAGGAAATTCTGTGCCCGGTCGATGGCTCGGACCGGTCGGCGGCGGGATTGAAGGTGGCAGGGGGACTCGCCGCGGTGTGCGGCGCCCGGCTCACGGTTCTGAAAACGCATCAGCCGGACGTGCCGCCGTATCTGACCCGGGGAGCAGCGGAGCGCGTCGAGGCCGGGATGGCGGCTAACCGTGCCGCCGAGCACAGCGCTTTACGCGAATTTGTCAAGAAGACGATTCCGGCCCAGGAAGCCGAAGTTCGGGTGGAAGACGGCGACCCGCGTGATGTCATACCGCGGGTCGCCGAGGCCCTCAACGCGAGCCTGATCGTGATGGGGACGCATGCGCGAACGGGTATCGAGCGCCTGGCCGCCGGTTCGATCACTGAAGACGTGCTGCACGCGGGATCCATCCCGGTGCTCACGACGGGTCCTCAGGCCCGGTTTCACGATGTATCGCCGATTGTCTGCGCCGTGAACGATTCCGAAGCAGCCCGGCGTGCGTTGAGCTACTCGGTCCGCCTGGCAGGCTGCCTCAATGCGCGGCTGGTGGTTCTGCACGTGGTGGAGGACAAGCCGCGCCGGGCGATCGCCGACCTTTGCGGGTGGGCGGGCCAGCAAACGCCTGCAGGATGCCAGATGCAAGAGGTGACCCGGACCGGAAATGCGGGCGAGGAAATCCTACGCGCTGCGAGCGAAATGCATGCCGGCCTGCTGGTGATCGGTGCCGAGCATCGGAGGTTTTCCGACCATGTCATGCTCGGAGTGACGGCCGAGCAGGTGCTGCGCCATGCCGATTGCCCGGTGTTGACTGTGATAGGAGGAGAGTGAATGTTGATTCGCGTTCCATCATCCAGGCCGCTCGACGAAATCGGGCGTGCGATTGAAGAAGCCGCCACCAAGCGGCATTTCGGCGTTATCGCCACGCACGATCTGCAGGAAACCATGAAGCGCAAGGGCGTCGAGATGGACATGGAGTGCCGGATCTACGAGGTCTGCAACCCGGCCCAGGCCAAGCGGGTGCTAGAGGCCGACGGTTCGATTTCGACCGCGCTGCCCTGCCGCATCTCCGTGTACGGAAAGCCCGGCGCGTACACGATCGCCTCAATGCTTCCCACTGAAATGATGAAGGCGTTCCCCGTGCCGGAGATCGAGCCTGTGGCGCGGGAAGTAGAAGAAGTCATCAAGGGCATCGTCACCGAAGCGGCAGGCTGACCCAAAAGGGCGGGGATTGCGATAGAATCCCCGTCATGCCGCAGTCTCAAACTTCGCCAACCAATTCCGGCGCGAGCAGCCGCCGCGCCTGGCTCAAAGGGGTGGCCGCGGCGGCCACCGGCCCGATTCTGCTGCTGGGCGAGCGAGCGCCTGTGCTCGGCTCGGGCTCTCATACCTATGAGTTCGTAAGCGATTGGGCGAAGACGCCGGCCTCGGTCCAGTTCGGCTATACGCACGGCGTCGCGGTGGACCGCCAGCATCGCGTCATCATTCACAACCGAAGTAAGGACGCCGTGGCCTTCTTCGACGAGCACGGTCAGTTCATCAAGAGCTGGGGGCCGGAGTTCGCCGTGGGTGCGCATGGCATGCTGTTGAACGTCGAGGATAACCAGGAATTCCTTTACCTTGCCGACCCCGAGCGCGGCCTGGTGGCAAAGACGACCCTCGACGGCGAGTACATCTGGACACGGGAAGTGCCGCGCGAGTCCGGCGTCTACACGTCACCGAAGCAGTACAAACCCACGAACGTCGCCGTGGCGCCGAACGGGGATGTTTACGTGGCCGACGGCTACGGACTGAGCTACATCCACCAGTACAACGCGAAGGCGGAGTACATCCGCACCTGGGGCGGGAAGGGCTCGGCGCCGGGGCGGCTCGATTGCCCCCACGGGATCTGGCTCGACTCCCGCGGTCCGCAACCGGTGCTGGTAGTGGCCGACCGCAGCAACGCGCGTCTGCAGTATTTTTCGCTTGACGGCCAGAGCCTGTCGATGGTGACCAACGACCTGCGCCGGCCTTGTCATTTCGACCAGCGCAATGGCGAATTATTGGTCCCGGATCTCTACGGAGAAGTGACGATCTTCGACAGGAACAACAAGCTGATCACGCACCTGGGAGACAACCTGAACGTCTGGAAGACGAAAGGCTGGCCGAACATCCCGCACGACCAGCGTGTGGCCGGCAAGTTCGTTTCGCCACATGCGGCCTGCTGGGACCAGACAGGCAACATTCTGGTGGTCGAGTGGATTTCCGACGGCCGTGTGACCAAGCTTCGCCGAGTGGCGTAGCGGCAGCGCCGGCTACTTCTTTCCTCCGCCGAGCAGATCATTGAGCAAACCGCCCGCCACGCTTCCCGCGGACTTGCCCCCGGTCAGGTCTTTCAGCGTGTTGGTGACGATACCTCCGACGTCGGGCCGGATCACGGGGTGGTCTGCCGTTCCTTGAATCGTAAACGGGATCCCGCCCTGGCCGCCCCCGAGCGAGGCTAGCGCGCCGCCGCCAAGAGCCGCGCGCATTTTGAAGTTCAACGCGTGGGACGGGCTGATGGCCCCGCTGCCCATGATGGCGCCAATGCCCGCGACGGCGAACTGCACGTTGTCGAGCGCCGTGCCGTTGACCGTGTGATTGACGTCCGAGCTCAGCGTCTGAATCAAGGTGTGCGGCTGCGCCTTGATGCCGGTGAATTCGTGCAGAACTTGCAGCTTCGAAGCAAAGTCGTAGTCGGAGAGGCGAACGTTCTGCGCGGCGACGTGCCCTTGTGTGACGAGCGCGTTGAGCGGGCCGGAGGAGGTCACGTTCAGATCGGCGGTTCCCTGCGTGATGGACGAACCCGACGGGAGCGTAAAGTTCAGCGCGGGAAGGAAGGCGGCAAGGTCCGGCAGTTGGATCTGCGAACCGGTCAGGTGAAGGTCGACCGAGGCGGGTTCGGTTGCCAGGCGGTAAGTTCCGCCAAGATTCGCGTCCACGGAACCGAGATGGACCGCCATCTTGCGGATGTCTCCGGATTGGCTGGCCAGATGATGCGAGAGAGAGAAATCGACGCCAATGGGTTTCGGCGCGGGTGAGCCGCCCTTGGCCAGAATGACATGGTCCGCGGTGAACTTCGCGGTAGTGTTGATAGTGCCGCGCGACGAATCCGCCATGCCGTCGAGCGATGCAATGCCCGAGATGCCGTCGTCGGGATGGACGAGGCCGGACGCGACGAGATCGAGATGATCGATGTGAAACTTCGCGTTGAAGGGCGTGTCCATGGCATCGCCGGAATCGAAAGGGCCGGCCGTGCCGTCGATGCGAACCGCGCCGCCTCCGGGCACTTCGGCGCTGACAGACACAGGGAAGGCCTCGCCCGGCGAAAAGTCTTTGGCGACGAGGTCGAGCTTGTCGATCTCATTCGGGCGGGCTCCCGGCGCTCGCTTTTCAAACGTGATCTTTCCGCCGGAGATCTCGATCCGGGCAATCGAAAGAGACGGAGCTGTCGAAGGCGCGCCCGTGGGTTCGGGCGCGGCAGACGGCGTCGGCGTTGCGCCGCCTTTCGCTCCGATGCTCGAGAGGTTGAAGGCGCCGGCGGCGGTTTCGATGATATGGATCTGCGGATCTTCGATTGTGATACCCGTCACATTCAGCGTGCGATGCAGGATCAGCGGGAGAAGATCTACGCCGACTTTGAGCGACTCGGCCTGCAGGAACGGCGATTGGCTGAAGGCGGGGTCGTCGGCGATCGAAACATCCGTCGCCGCCGCTCCGCCGGAGAACAGAGAAATTTTGAGATTGCCGATTTTGACCGGACGTCCGAGCGCCGCCGTGAGGC
>JAJYKC010000045.1 GCA_021788955.1 Acidobacteriota bacterium | reverse complement strand
AGGCGGTTGAAGAGGCTGCTCTTTCCGGCGTTCGGCTTGCCGGCGATGGCGAGCGTGAAGCCGTCGTGGACGAGTTTGCCGTAGGCGAAGCTCGAGGCGAGGTAGGCGACCATGACGCGGAGCGGTTCGACGCGGCGGAGGATTTCGGTGGCGGGGGCGACGCTGACATCGTCCTCGGCGAAATCGATACCGGCTTCGAGGAGAGCGATGAGTTCGAGCAATTGTTCCTTCAGTGGCGCGATGCGGCGGGAAACAGAGCCCTCGGCTTGTTGCGCGGCGACCTGCGCCTGATAGAGCGTGGTGGCTTCGATGAGGTCGCGGACGGCCTCGGCTTGGGCGAGGTCGATGCGTCCATTCAGGAAGGCGCGAAGGGTGAACTCGCCGGGGCCGGCGAGGCGGGCGCCTTCTTCGACGCATCGGGCCAGGCAGTGCCGCAGAACGACCATGGCTCCGTGGCAGGCGATTTCGACGACGTCTTCCGCAGTGTAGGAGCGCGGCGCGGCGAAGTAAGTGACGATGACGCGATCGACGGCGCCACCGCCGGGCCCGGTGAGGCGGGCCAGAGTCGCGGTCCAGGGGTGCCAAGAAGGCTCGGCATGGAAGTCGAGCACGCGCGCGGCGATCTCGCGGGCCTGGGCGCCGGAGAGGCGTACGATGCCTAAGCCGGCGCGGCCCGGCGCGGTGGCGATGGCGGCGATGGTGTCGCCGGTCGAATAAGTGGAAGTGAAGGTAGAAGGATCTGGCACGAAGTCGCGCCGCTTGTGTTACCGGCCGCGCGGCGGACCCGAACGGCGTGGTCCGTGGTCCCTGCGGTCACGGCCCCGGTCGCGATCATGTCCGCCGCGCCCCGGAGGTCCACTGCGTCCCGGCGGTCCGTTGCGGCGTCCGAAGGAGGGCTCGCGCGGCTCCGGCGGGCGGATCGGCTCGGGCACGGTGGTCATTTCGGCTGGCACGATAACGACCTGGCGGATCGGGCCGGTGCCGGTGCTTTCGCTCCGGACGTCGGTTTCTCCGCGGAGGCTCAGGTGGATGATGCGGCGCTCGCGGCTGCTCATCGGGTTGAAGTGAAACGGGACGCGCGTTTTCTTGACCTTCTCGGCCGCGGTGATGGCGCTCAGGCGGAGTTCCTCGATGCGCATCAGGCGGTAGTCGTTGGCGTCGAAGCAGAGCTTGGAGTGGTCCTCGCTGGGAATGCGGAGGGCCTCCATGGTGACGTGCTCGAGGGCGAGGAGAAGCTCGGCGCGGTTGGCGAGGAGCAGATCGACGTCGTCGCCACTGAAGCGGACCACGAGTTCGGGGTCTTCGAACTCGGGCCGGGCGTGCGTGCCTTCGACGAGGTCGAAATACAACTCGAAACCTGTGATGCGCAGCAGGGGGCCAAGAAAAGCTTCGATGCGGGGGCCGTATTCGGCGATGGTGTACTTGAGGTTATCCACGTTCGGTCATGCCTTGGAGAGCTTCTTGCGCTGCGGCGGAGGTGGGGGCGCGACGGCAACCGGGGCGCTAGACCGGTTCATCATCCACTGTGTGACAATACCCACCAGATTGCTAGTCAGCCAGTATAGCACCAGGCCACTGGACTGATAGTAGAAGAAGAAGCCGAGCAGTAGCGGCGTGAACATCATGATTTTGGCCTGGGAAGGATCCGTCGTGGGGTTCGGCGTCAGCTTCTGGACCAGGAACTGGGTGATGATCATCACCGTGGGCAATATGCGGATCGCCAGGTGCTCGGGCTGGGAAAGATCGCCCACCCAAAGCCAGGGAGCGTGCCGGAGTTCGATGGTGACGCCAAGAACTTTGTAGAAGGCGTAGAGCAGAGGCAACTGCAGCAGCATCGGGACGCAGCCACCGACCGGATTGACGCCGTGTTTCTTGTAGAGGTCCATGACCTCCTGGTTCTTTTCAGCGTTGCGCGGGTCGTTGAGCTTGACGTTCTTGTACTTGGCGTTGATGGCCTGAATCTGAGGCTGCAGTGCCTGCATCTTCTTGGCCGACTTCATGCTGGAGAAGCGCAGCGGCAGCACCGCCAGGTTCATGAGGATGGTGATGATGATGATCGACCAGCCCCAGTTGTGAATGTAGCGATTGTTCAGGAGCTTCATCACCAGGAAGAGCGGCTTGGCGATGATGCCGAACCAGCCCCAGTCGATTAGCTGCTTGAGCTTCGGGTCGACGGTGTTGAGCAGGTCGACGTCCTTGGGGCCGACGAAGAGCGTGAAGCGGCGGAGGCTGTCGCCGCCGACGGCCATGCCAACGTGAGGCTCCATCTTCTTTTCGGTGCCCCTGGGCAGGTTGTCCCCGTAGCTGTCCAGTTCGATGGATGTGTTGTCGGCGGGAAGGAAGACGGCGGCGAAGTAAGAGTCCTCGAGGCCAGCGAAGGTGAAGTCGCCCTTGGCGGAGACGGGACCATTCTTAGCGTCTTTGCCGACCTTGACGCGGAGTTTGCCGGCGGCGGTGTCGTAGTAGAGCGAGTGCTCGACGGCGGCGGCGTTGACCACCTGGGCGTCGCCGAAACCGCCGCGCCAGGCGATGAGATGGGGCGCCGGCTTGCCGTTATCGGTGACTTCACTCGTGAAATGCGAGAGATAACTGTTGACCTCAAAGCGGAAGGACTTGCGGACGGCGACGCCGCCGCTCGAATATTCAAACTCGATGCCGAGCCCGTTCGGGGCGGGGGTGGCGACGAAGAGGGCGGTGTTGGGGTCGGGCTTTGGCGTGCTGCCGGGGAAGATGAGCGAAAAGGGCGCCGGGACGAGTCCGACGGTGGAGGTGTCGACAAGTTGCAGCGGCTTGCCCGCGCTGTCCTTGTATTTCTTGAGCATCCAGCTCAGAACGACGCCGCCGCGATTCGAAAAAACAATGTGGTAGTAATTCGTGTCGATCGCGTAGGTCTGCTCGGAGGAGGCGACGCGGTCGCCCGTGACGGCGGGTGTCGCTTCGGCCGGCTTCGGCGCCGCTGTGGCGGGTGCGGCAGGCTCGGCAGCAGCATTGGGCTTTTGGGTCTGCTGAGCGGCCGGTTGCGCGGCGGACTTCGGCTGCGCGGGAGGCTTGTAAAAGTACGGAGTTAGATACAGCACCAGACCCATCAGCACGAAGGCGATGAGCATGCGGACTTCCATGGGAAGTTCGCGGCGCTTGCCCCCCGGCGTGGGGGCGGTGAGCTTGTCAGGAGAATCAGGCATGAATTACGCGACCGGCCTATCGGACCGGATCGAAACCTCCGGCGTGAAACGGATGGCACTTTGCGAGGCGCTTGAGACCCATCCAGACGCCGCGCGCGGTGCCGTAGCGGGTGACGGCCTCCATCATGTATTCGGAACAGGTAGGGTAGAAACGGCAGGCCGAGGGCAGGAACGGCGAAATGCAACGCTTATAACAACGGAGCAGGAGAGTCACTGTGGCTTGCATCGGCTCAACAAACGCTCCACTTGGCGGACCAATTCTTCGTGGGTTGCTTCGAGGACTGCGCGCCTCGGGTTGATGACCACGTCCCAGTCCCGGGTGAGGGTATCGAGGCGGACGCGGAGGGCCTCGCGGATTCGGCGCCGGGCCCGGTTACGTTCCACGGCGCGGCCGAAGGCACGAGGGGTCGTGAACCCGAGACGTGGCCCGGGTTGCGCGGCGTCACGTTCGGTACGAAGACAGAACGCCGCGAACAGAGGGCCGGAGATGCGAATCCCATCCTGGTAGACCTTGCGGAACTCGGCCGGTTTGAGGAGTCTGGCGGCTTTCGGAAATTTCCAGCCCGGCCGCGGAGTCACCGCGCCTTCCCGCGCCTCAATCGGCGTAGCGGACTACGCGCTCGTCACTCACCGTCAGTTTATGACGGCCCTTGGCGCGCCGGCGCGAAAGCACGGCGCGGCCATCCTTGCTCTTCATGCGAGCCCGAAACCCGTGCGTCTTGGCGCGCTTGCGGTTGTTGGGCTGAAAGGTTCTCTTGGGCATATGTTCTTATTCTCCGGCCACGCCGCTCGCTCGCGCACGCAAGCCCTAGGGCACACCTGTGGTGGGGTGCAAACTTCACTATAGCGGGTTGAAAAACAAGGTGTCAAACCTCGCTGTGCTCATGTTACGCTAGCGGGCGCGGATGCGCGCTCAATATGGCATTTTAGCCGCGGGGCTGCTTGCTGTCATAGGGATGCTGGTCCTGGCGGCAACGGACCCAACCGTGCAGAATGCGCCGCGCGATCCGTACATGGTTCAGGCGCAGGAGGACCGGTTGGCGCAGGTCATCCCCACCCTGCCCGCGAGCGCCAAAGCCGTAGGCTACGTGACCGATGCGGCGCCGGGTTCGACACTCGATGCGACGCTGTTCGGCACGGCGCAGTACACGCTGGCGCCGCTGCTGGTGGAGCGCGGACGAGATGTGGAATGGATCCTCGGGGATTTTTCGACGCCCGCCGGAGAGCGGGCGGCGATGGCCGATCCGTCGCTTCACCTGGTGCGCGATCTGGGCAACGGCGTGGCGATCTTCCGGCGGAGCGAGCGTTAAGGCGATGGACGTCCTGGCGTGGCTGTGGGCGGTTGCGGCCGGCGTGGCGGCACTGTTCCTGTTTTTCGAGCGCGGCCCGGATGAGCCCCGGTGGGCTTCGGTGGCGTTGCGGACGGGGTTCGGCGCGGCGCTGGGAATGGGCACGGCGTCGGCTTTGTTTGTGTTGCGCGTGATGGTGGCGCCGGGCGCGCCGCGAGTTTCGCCGGTGGTGGAGTTGCTGGTGGATGCGGCGCTGTTGGCAGTCGGCTGGCGGGCGAGGGAGCGGCGAGCAACCGCGGCATAGGAGGGATTTTGCAAGCCGGCGAGGCTAGCCGCTGGCAGCAACGCCGCTGCCGGTGGCAGGAATCGCGCTGGGGTTTGGCGGCTGGAGGAAGCGAGACGCGTGGCTGCCGGCGATTGCGGCTGCGGTGATGGCGCTAGGGGACCTGGGGGCACATGTGATGAACCGGAACGCCCTGGAATGGCTGGTCGGTTCGTCGCTGCCGCGGTTGCTGGTGCAGATTTGGCCGCTCGCGTTGCTCGCCTTTTTCCTGGCGCTGGGGGAGGAACCGGCGCCGGAGGCGGTACCGGTGGCGGTCGCGAAGCAACGAGAGGGCAAGCGCGGTAAACGGCGTTAGGGTGTGGCGGGGAGTACGACTCCGGCGATGCTGGTGCTGCCCGCGAGCGACACCTGAATTTCCGGGTTGGTGGGGATGACCGCCGGGAGTTTCATGTTGATCTGATAGAGTCCCGCGAAGCCGGGAGCAACGCCGGCGTAGCCGATATTTGAAGGATCTACGGGCATATTGTTCAAGAAGATTTGGAGGTCGGAGAGTTGGGAGATCTGCCAGGGCTGGGTGGGAATCTGGAGGGCTTCGAGTTGCGGCGTGGTCTGCCCAAGGCCGGTAGCGTAGAGAATGACCCAATCTCCCGGGTGGGCAGGGGAGCCGGGTTCGTAGAGCGAGCCGTCGGGGCGGGTGGCGATGACTACGGTTTGGGTGCGCTGGTAGAGGCCTGGGGCGGCGGGCTTGCCGGTAACGGAGACGAGGGGACCGGCGTTCGAATCGAGGACGACCTGGACGGTCCAGGCGCCGGGCCGGAGGTTGTTCGGAACCTGGAAATTGATCTGCTGGGGCGAGACATAGAAGATGCCCGCCAGGATGTTGTCGACCAGCACATGGACGCCTGTGCCGGGGAGAACGGTGGGGATGGTCCCGCCGAGGATGTCCGTGGGTAGAAGGCCGCGGGTCGTGTAGGCGAGGCCGGTGCCGAAGATGCTGCCGATGGCCCCGGGGGCGAGTTCACCCGCCTGGTAGTCGGCGGAATTGACGACACCGGCGGCGGTGTAGCAGGGGGTGGGACCGTTCAGGCATGACTGTGCCGCTGAGCAGGCGCACATCGCCAGCCCGGCCAAGCCGACGACAAGCAGTCGCATCCTCCTGGTACCTCGTGTCTTAGTGTGGGGGCGGATTTCGGATTCTCAAGTTATCTTGCCGCGCGTGTCAGAGTGGATTGATTCAAGGATTACGCGATGTTACACGTGTAAATGATTGAATATGAGTGGCTTGGTGCTTGTCGACCGCTTAGGAATGGCCTTTGGAGAGGCGGTGGCTTTCGGCTTCGGACCACATTTCTTCAATGGTGATATTGAGGTGGGCGGTGGTGTCCGCGATGGGGGAGGTCGGTTTGACGACGAATGCGCCGCGGGACGCTCCGAGCTCGTAGCCGATGCGATAGCCGGCGGGTTTTTCGGGGTGGTCTGCAAGGAGGCGGGCGCCATCGTGGGTCAGGCGGGCGCGGGCATCGTCGTGTAGGGCGGCGAGGAGTTCGTCTGGGGTTTTGCCGGGAGCGAGGGTGACGGTGGGGTTAAACGTGAGCCGGTGAGTGGCGAAGCCGATGCTGCCTTCGGAGTCGAGGTCGCGGGTCGTCTTAGGAGGGGCGTTTGGTGCGGAGAAGGCTGCGCAGACGGAGGAGGGATCGTAGGCGCGGAGGAAGGAGCTTTGAGTCGCGGGGGCCGGTTTCTTGTCGACCGAGCGGTCGATGAGGAAGAGCAAGAGGAAGGTGAGGATGAGGATAGCGCCTAGGCCGAGGCGCGCCTTTAGGTTCATGGTTTGATTGTAGCGGGCTGGGTTTAGTGGTCTGGTTTGGTGAGCGAGATTTCTGCGTGTTCGGTGTAAGACGCGTTGAGTCAGTGAGCCGAGCCGAATGGCAAGGGCGGATCGCGTACGAACACCGGCAATGGTAAGCGGTGACCTTCAGGCGTCGCAAAGGGCGGGAAGGTCAAGTGACAAGTAGGCTAATACAAACCTATCATGCCGGACGTCCGATGTTATTTAGCGGATCGAATCGCAGAGTGAAAACGAATGGCAAACATTTATAGGAATCCGGTGAGGTACATTCGTCTACCGAGATGGTAGTACCAAAGATTATGACTAATTTTGCGCAAATTGAACGTATACTGACTACGCTTGGTTCTTTAGGCCGGACTAAGTCAGGCGGAGGGATGAGGTCTTGCTCCAAGTAGACGTGGTTTTTCTGTCCACTCCTGACCGATTCACATCCGGCTCTCATTACTTCGGCATGTAAGGAGATCGTAACCATGAAGAAGATTGCTGTTTCTCTTGTTGCGCTGGTGTTTGGCACGAGCGCGGCATTCGCACAGTCAGCAGGCTCAGGGGGAGGGGCGTTTGCGAACGCATACCTGATTCCGACTATCGTCTGCGCGGCAGGGACTTTTCAGACGGGTACATCGACGACGTGTAGCAACAGCGGAGGCGGAGCTTCGGTCTTGTACTCGGACATCAAGGTCCCGAGTTCACCGAACAAAAGTGTGCTGTTAATGGCGTCGCTCGAGACCAGTATTATTACGAATACCCAGGTAGCATCGACTAACGGCAACAAGTCGACGGCGGTCGCGACCGGGAGTGTGGTAGTGACGCCACATGTCTTTTCGTGCCCAAACAACGACTGCACTGGAGGCAACGGAGCGCTTATAGAGTGCACATCCAACACCGCCACTTCGCCCTGCGCGGTGTTCCCGAGTGCGGTAACTTTCAACGAACGCGGCCAGACGCTCGTTGCGAACCTGCTTGGCCTTGGCTGCACTGCCAACTTGACGACGGGCGTCGTTACATGCACTAGCCCCGAGACGATTGATTTGATTTTGTCCACAACCTCGGCGAATTCCTTTAACTTCCTGGTAAGCAACCTATCAGCCGGAACTTATCAGGTGCAGCTACAGGTGGGTCTGACGACGACCGCTACGAGCGACAGCCTTCAGGCGGGCTCTATGGCCAACGTGGGCGTGGGAGCGGGATCGCTTGTCAATATGATTGTGCAGGCGCAGACACCGTTCGACACGATTACGCTGTGCAATGCCAATACCGGAGGCACTGCCGGGGTTCCCAACTCCTGCGGGCCGTAACCGATCGATTTGATTGTGCTGTAAGACGGCGGACGCGAACGCGTCCGCCGTACCTTAGTGATTGTTGAGTTTTCTCCAGTACCGGGTCCGTTTCGCCGATCCTGAAGTGGCCTACCGCCCCACGAAACATCCTGACTCAGCCCACCCCGCCGGAAACCTGCGTCCGGGCCGTTCTACCGCCTTTCAACTGCTTTTCCTGTCGACTCTTACGTTCGCCATTTATACCCGCGGGCTGCTGAACCAATTTGTCACCGACGACGAAGATGAAGTCCTAAAAGACGAACTGATCCGCAGCTTCGCCAACCTGCCGCGCCTGTTTTCTCACGGCGTGTGGTTTTTTGCCGGCGTGAAAGTGGAGAATTATTACCGTCCGTTCAAACTGATTGCTTATTCGATCGAATATCACTTGTTCGGATTCGATGCCATTTTCTGGCATGCCGCAAGTATCGTGCTGGAGATAGCGGTTGTTTTTGCGGTCTACTTCCTGGTGCGCGACCTCGGGTCCCGGCGGCTTGGCTTCTGGGCGGCGTTGATGTTTGCGTTGCATCCGGTCCACGTGGAGGCGGTCGCCTGGATCGCCGGCGGTCAGGACCTGTTATGCACGCTCGCTCTTCTGATGTCGATTTGGGCTTATCATCGGGCGCGGGTCGGCGGTCGGTCCGAAGTCTTTCTTACAGTTTCGGCCGGGCTGTTTCTGGCGGGACTGTTGTCGAAAGAAGCGGCACTTACGTTTCCGGCGGTAATTCTGGCGTACGACTATCTGTATCGGCGCTTGCCGGTCCGAGACATGCTTCGGGCGTGGCGGCGGTATGCGGCCTACGCTGGGGCGCTAGGCATCTACCTGGTGGCGAGGGGGGAAGCGCTGCGAGGGTTCGCGCCTGCCACCAGCGGCATGCGGCTGACAACGAAGGAACTGATCCTCTCGGTGCCGGTGCTGGCGGTGAAATACGTCTGGCTGGCAATTTTTCCGGCGAACCTGAATTACTGGCATATGTACTCGCCGGTTCGTGCCTTCGGTTGGCAACCGGTTCTGGCGACGCTGCTGGTGGCGTTTCTGGTGGGAGGGGTGTTCTGGCTGCGGCGCTCGGAACCGTTGCTGTCATTCGCGCTGGCGTGGTTCTGGGTGACGCTTTTGCCGGTTTTGGATATTCCGAAAGTCAGCGGCAACGTTTTTACCGAGCGGTATCTTTACTTGCCGTCCTTTGGGTTTTGTGTGGCGGCAGCCTGGGGGTGGCTGTGGCTCAGAGATCGAGCCAGGCGCCCGATGGCGGCGTTTCTGACTGCCGCTTTGATGGCGGGCGTGGCGGGGTGTTATGGGTTTCTCATTGTGCGCCGCCTTCCGGCATGGCACGATACGCTGGCTCTGATTGAAACCACCGCCCGGCAGTCGCCGCAGTCCGCTTACGTTCAGGGGACGCTGGGTTATATCTATTTCGAACAAGGCCGGCTGGACGATGCGCTGCGCCATGAACTTCGGGCGATCGCCTTGGATCCGGCTCCATGGCCGTTCTGGGTAAACCTTGGAGCGATTTACAACGC
>JAJYKC010000044.1 GCA_021788955.1 Acidobacteriota bacterium | reverse complement strand
AATGGCAACATCAAGACGCTGCTCCGGCGGGGCCGGGGGTACAAGAATCTCTGCTATCTCCTGCTCAAAGCCCAGCGCATGGCGGCCACCAAAACCGAATTCGTCGTCTTCAGGAAAGCAGCCTAAAATGGGTTTCCCTTCGAATTCTCGCGCAGAGCCAACAAAACAAACCGGCATGTTAAATCAACATCGGTACACAACCCGTACACGGATATTTACAACTACTTGAAAGCGAAGGCTTGGCTCCCCGGCATGGATTCGAACCACGATTCACGGCTCCAAAGGCCGCTGTCCTACCATTAGACGACCGGGGAATTACAGGCGGGAAACTCTTTACGAGTGTACCAGAGTCCCCTTCACCACTCCGAATAAGGCGTGCCGTCCAGGCTGTTCGCATCCGATCCGCTGCGCACGTCGTAAATGCCCGGCTCGGTTTGATTCACACTGGTCAGCGCGTCTTCCATGATCGTCTTCCAGGTCTGGTTGGAACCGGTCATCGGGTCCATCGGAATCTCCCGCAGGTAGCCCTCGTTCACCAGATCGTCCAGCGTCTGCGGCGCCTTCTGCTTGTCGTAAGTGTACTCGTCGATCACCGTGCGCATCGTAAACAGGTTGTTGCGAAGCACGCTTTCCTTCGCGCGGATGATCGACTTCTGATAGATCGGAACCGCCATCGACACCAGGACCGCGATGATCGCCATCACGATCATCAACTCGATCAGCGTGAAGCCGGCCCGCCTACCATTCCGAATACGGGGTTCCATCGCGCGCCTTTTCGGTGGTCTTCGAATAAACATCAAAAACGTTCTGGCCGCCCCAGGCGGTGGACGTCGGGTCGTCCTGCATGCTGCGCAAACCCCACTCGGGGGAATTGGTAAACGGATCCTTCGGAATCCGCCGCAGGAACTTGATCTTCTTGTCTACCGAGCCCGCCATCTTCACGCCTTCCACCAGCACGGTCAGATTCTTCGGGTACCCGAACGTGTCCATATCCGGCGGCGGAAGCTGTCCGGCGTCCGAAGCGTCTTTGTACTTGTCGATCGCGGCCCGCATTTCGCGCAACGCCCGGCGCAGCGCAATCTCCTTGTCGCGTTGCACCTTGTATCGCGCCAGCGGCACGGCCATCGCCGTCAGCACCATCAAAATCGTAAAAGCGACGATTAACTCGATCAGAGTCAGGCCCGATTCCGGATGGCGGCTGCGTACGGCTCGCACGGTCGATCACTCCACGGTCACTTTCAAATGCGGCAGGGCGGCCTGGGCCGGCTCGAGTTTCGAGTTCTTCAGCTCGGCGCCTGTCAGGGTAATCTCTCCCGACCCTCTTCCGGTCGCCACAAAGTGCATGACTGCGATCGGCCCGGCGCCGTTTACACCCCCCGCGCCAGGCAGACGGCCGAGCGTGATCGAAGCTTCACCGGTGTCCTGGCTGATTTGGGCAGGCGGATTGAGCGACTGATCCTTCGGCCCGAACAGGGCGCCGCTCGAGATAGATGCCAGCGTCAGAATCTTGGGATCCCAGCGAACCCGAATCGGCGCGGAGAAAAGGTCCTGCGCGCCGCTGGCTTCGAGCGTAATGTTTACCGCGGCCCCGGCCTTCGCCGAGACTTCACCGGGGTTGAAACGAAGCACCAGCGGGCCGGTGGGCGCTTGCGGAGCGGGTGCAGGCGCCGGCGTGGGAGCGGCAGGGGTAACCGCGGCGGGCGCCGGTGGCTTCGGAGCGCTCGCCGGAGTGGAGGCGGCCGGCGTCACCTTCTTCGGCGCGGGCGCCAAAGCGTCTCCGCCGTCCGGCTCGTCGCGGATCACGCGGATATTCTGCTCGCTGCCCGCATAGACACCGCGCATATCTATAGCCGTGATGTCCGACGTGCGCACGATGTGAGGAATCACCGCGATCACAAGGTCGTTGTGGTCGATTTCCTTGTGATTCTGCGAACCGAAAAAGTTACCCAGGATCGGCACGTTCATCAGCCCGGGAATGCCGCTTACGTTCAGGGTATCCGTGGTGGCCATGATGCCGCCCAACAGCGTCACCTGCCCATCGCGCACCCGCACATCCGTGGCGTTCGTCTGTTGTGCGACCACAGGCTGCGAGAGGCCGCCGAGGTTGATCGTCTGCTGCACGTTCGACAACTTGAAGTCGATATGCATCGTCACTTCATCGCTGCCGTGTACATGGGGCTGCAATTCGAGATCGATGCCGGTGTCCAGAAACTGGAACTGCGTGCTCACAAGCGGGCTCACGCCGACCGTGCCCACGCCAGGCTGAAAGCTGCCCGTTGCGTACGGATATTTCTGGCCGATCTTGAGCGTCACTTTCATTCCATCCGAGGCGCGCACTTCGGGCGACTGCAACACCTTGGTGCTGTTATCCTGCAGCATCGCTTCCAGCAGCGCGCCGGGAAGGATACCGGAGAAGTCCGCCGAACTGACATGAAGAAAGTTCGAGACCGGGATGGCTCCGGTCGTCGTGCCGGTGAGTCCGGTCAGCCCGGTCGTGCCCGTGGTTCCCGGATATCCCGTCGTGCCCGTACCCGTCAAACCCGTCGTCCCGGTCCCTCCCAGGCCCGTAGTGCCGGTGGTGCCGAGGAGCCCGGCCCCCGAGTTTGGAACCGATATCGACGAGCGCGGCGTGAAGCTGAGCGGCACCGAGATCCCATTGCCGGCCGACGAGACCAGCGTCGAGGCCAGGTCGCGGATCCGCGAGGTGTTCGTGCTCATCACCATGATGTCCACGACGACTTCAGCTTTTGGCTTGTCCAGATCGTGAAACAGCTTTTCCGCCAGCGCCACCTGGTCCGCCGTGCCGCGTACCACCGCGGCGCTCTGCTCGTTATAAGTGAAGATGCGCCGGATGTCGGTTACCGACCGGACCGCCGTCACGATCTCCTGAAATTCCTGCGGCGAGGTGACGTTCTTGAGGTAAAACACCTTCACCACCTGATCGTCGTAGTCGCGGCGCTTGGTCGGGTTTTCTTCTGCCACAAAAATCGTGTTCGCATTCAGCGGCTTCCAGAACGTGTGCGTGACCATCGCGATATAGTCGAGCGCTTCATCGAGCGTGGAGTTGGAAAGGTCGACGTTGGCGTTCTTGCCGCCGTTCGTAAACGCGGGGTCGATGATGACGTTGATGCCGGCGAGCTTGGCGACCGTCTCGTACAGCACCCGCGCGCTCTGATTGTTCATCTTGAGGCTGGCGATGCGGCGGTTGATCGGCTTCAACTCGGGCGCAGGCTGCAGGCTCTCAATCCGCTTCAGCGTCTGCTGGTTCATCTGTTGCATCGGCGTCAGAACCGGACCGCCGGTCTTACCGGTTTTTTTTTGCTCCTCGATCATGTCCGTGGTCTGTTTGATCATTTCGAGCGCAATCGCCGATGACGGATCCACTGAGAACGCCTGTTGGTATTCCGCCAGGGCCGCCTCGATCGCGCCTTGGGAACGAAGCTGATTTCCCTTGTCGACATGAGCCTGCCCGGCCTGGAAGCGAACCCGGCGCATCGCCGCCATGTAGCCGATGTCACTCGGATCCAGCGCCAGCGCCTTGCGGTAGTCGGCCAGCGCGACGTCCCACTGTTTGAGCGCTTCCGCCTTCTGGCCCTGCTTCAGGTACTTATCCCCCTTGCGGTTGGATGCGATTCCCTGCCACGGGAAGGTGAGCGTCAATACGGCCACGAGGGCGAAAATTCTCCGTAAGCTGTAAGAAACAATCATCTTAGAAGGCTTTTTGCGGCCGTGATAGACTGAAGTATCCCAACGCGTTCCCGCACCCCAAGACTGTTTGACGCAACCGGCTGTGGAAACGTGCAGCCAGGAACCGCGGGGACACATGGGAAGGCGCCTACGTGGAATCCGCGATCAAGATCTTGAGTGACAACCGCCAGGCAGGCCACAACTACCATCTGCTCGAGCGCTACGAGGCCGGGATCGCACTGACAGGCACGGAAGTGAAGGCCGCCAAGAGCGGAAAAGTCCAGTTGCAGGATAGCTACGCAGAAGTCGCCGGCAACGAGGCCTGGCTGATGAACGCGCACATCAGCCCGTATTCCCATGGCAACCGCGAAAACCATGAGCCGGTCCGGCGGCGGAAATTACTGCTGCACCGCGCCGAAATCGACAAGCTGCTGGGCAAGACGCGAGAGAAAGGCCTGTCGCTTGTTCCGACGAAGATCTATCTGAAGAACGGGCATATCAAGTGCGAACTCGCACTGGCCCGCGGAAAGAAACTTCACGACAAGCGCGAGGCGGAGCGGAACCGGGAAATGCAGGCCGAGGCGCGCGCCGCGATCGGCCGGATCAAGAAGGGAAAGAGTCATGATGGAGATTAAGCTTGCGGCCGCCCCGGCTGCGGGTATCGAAACGGATGCTTTGTTGGAAGTCGCCTTCGAAGGCGCAAAACCGGACGGCCTGGGCGGTGCCTGGCTAGCAGAGCTTTACGATTCCGGCGAATTCAGCGGCAAAATGCTCGAATTCGCCCTGCGTCACCGGCCGGAGGGCCTTGCGGCGAAACGGTTGGTCGCCATCGGCGTGGGCAAGAGCGACGACTTCAAGCCCTCATCCCTGCGCAAAGCCGTGGCCGCGGCCCTGCGCAAACTCCGCGGCAAGGGCGTGCGGCGCGTGGCGATCGCATTGAGCGGGGCCTCCGCCGGAGACGACTTCACCGCCGCGGCAGTCGAGGGCGCGCTCCTCGGAGACTTCGAACCAGACCGGCATAAAACCGGAAAGGACAAAGAGGACAAGGCGATCCTCGAATTTACGGTTTCCGGTGGCAGCGCCGCGGGTCTGGAACGAGGGCGCATCCTCGGGGAAGCCCAGAACTTTTCCCGCGAAATCATCAATGAACCGCCGAACGTCCTGACGCCCACTGCTCTGTCCGAACATGCGCGCAAACTCGCCGAAACCTACGGCCTCGAGTATGAAGTGCTGGACCGCGCGCGCATGGCGCAGCTAGGCATGGGAGCGCTGCTTGGCGTCGCGCAGGGAAGCGCGGAACCACCCGTTCTGATCGTACTGCGCTACAAGCCCGCCCAGGCATCGTCAGCCGCCCACATCGGTCTCGTCGGCAAAGCCGTGACCTTCGATACCGGCGGCATCTCGATCAAGCCCTCCGATGGCATGGAAAAGATGAAGTACGACATGGCCGGCGGTGGAGCAATGCTGGGCGCGATGCGGGCCATCGCACAACTCAAGCCCTCCGTCGCCGTCACGGCGCTGATCCCCTCGGTGGAGAACATGCCGGGCAGCCGCGCGCAGCGGCCCGGCGATATCGTTCGCTCGCTCAACGGAAAAACCGTCGAGGTACTCAACACCGACGCCGAGGGCCGCATGATCCTGATCGACGCCATCACCTACGCCGAGCGCTTGGGCTGCACCCACCTCGTGGACGCCGCGACGCTCACCGGAGCGATTGTGGTGGCACTCGGCAATATTCACGTTGGCGCCTTTACAAATAACGATGCCTTCTACGCCCGTCTGGCCGATGCCGCGTCGAAGGAGGGCGAGAGGATGTGGCGCATGCCTCTCGATGAGGATTATGTGGAGGCCCTGAAAAGCCCGTTCGCGGATCTTCAGAACATCGGCGGCCGCGCCGGCGGGTCCATCACAGCCGCCATGTTCATCCGCCAGTTCGTCGAAAAGGCGGCCTGGGTACACCTAGATATCGCCGGCACCGCCTGGAACGACGATGCCAAACCCGACATGGCGAAGGGACCGACCGGGGTATGCGTGCGGACGCTCGCTGAGCTCGCGGTGAGTTGGCGCGATTGACCGCCGCTGTGCCCGACGGCGTCATCGTGGCCGCCAAGCCGCGGGGAATGACGTCGCACGATGTCGTCAACCGCGTCCGCCGCATCAGTGGAATCCGGCGCATCGGACACTTAGGTACACTCGACCCGCTTGCCGAGGGCGTTCTGCCACTCGTGGTGGGGCAGGCTACGCGCCTGGCCCCGTACCTGGGCGGCGGCGACAAGGAATACCTGGCCACCATCCGCTTCGGCTACTCCACCAGCACGTATGATCGCGAAGGCGAGCGGACGAGCGGCATCGTGGAACCGTCGTTCGGCGCCGCCGAACTGGAGGCGGCCCTCGGCAGCTTTCGTGGAACCATCCGCCAGACCCCGCCGCCTGTCTCGGCCAAAAAAGTCGGTGGCGTACCGGCTTACAAGCTGGCCCGTAAGGGAAGGCCGCCCAAGCTCGAACCCGTTGAGGTTACGGTGCACCGCCTCGAACTTCGGGAGTTCCTCCTGCCCACCGCCGTGTTGCTCGTGCGATGTACGGCGGGAACCTACGTGAGAGCCATCGCGCATGAATTGGGGCAGACGCTGGGCTGCGGTGGGGTGCTGGAGGAACTGCGGCGTACCGTATCCGGGCCATTTGAACAAAGCCAGTCCCACACCCTGGACGCTCTCGCCGAATTGGCGGTGGCCGGCAGACTCGCCGATGCCGTCCTGCCCTGCTCCGGCCTTCTTCCCGAATTTCCCGCCGAAGTGATTGACGCTCTGACGGAAACTCACATCCGCCAAGGCAGGAATTTTCGAATTTCCCCCTTCCGCGCGCAAGCCGGGGCGCGCTTCGTCAAGGCTGTGTCCCACGAAGGCGATCTCGTCGCGATCGGCGAAGCGCAGGCTCCGAATCTTTACCACCCTGTTGTGGTTTTTCACAAATAGTAAGCAATACCTCTAAAAACTTAAGCATTCGTAACCGATAAGAGAGTTGATGCCGGCGCTTACCTCCCCTGCGTCCGCCCCCGGCGTGGCCGGCGAGGACGGGCTGTCGTTGCCTCGAATCCTTGCCGCATTCTCCTACGCGCTCGATTTAACCGAAGGCCAACCTGCCGGGCACGCGGAACGCTCTTGCGTCGCCGGCATGAGCATCGGCCGCGAGATGGGTCTTTCTGAGGCAGAACTCAAGGACCTGTACTACGCCCTCTTGATGAAGGACTTGGGCTGCAGCGCCAACTCCTCAAAGATGTACCACCTGCTGGGAAGCGACGACATCGCTGCCAAACGGGACATCAAGACAACCGATTGGACTCGCGCTAACTGGGAGTCCTTCGAGTACGCACTGAACCACTTGCGCCGGGGCGGCACATTTCTTGCCCGCGTCTGGGCGCTGGCCGCGATGGGCGCCGGCCGAATCCGGACCGCGCGTAGCCTTGTCCAGCTACGCTGCGAGCGCGGCGCCGGCATTGCCAGGCGGATCGGCCTCTCCGAAGCCGCGGCGGAGGCTATCTACAGCCTGGACGAGATGTGGAACGGCAGCGGGCATCCCCAAGGCCGGCGGGGAGAGGAGATCCCGCGGGTGTCGCGAATCATGTCGCTCGCGCAGACTCTCGACGTGTTCTACCTCACACGAGGCGCCTTTGCCGCCGAAGAGATGGCGCGCCGCCGCCGGGGACGCTGGTTCGATCCGGACGTGGTCAGAGCGTTTCAATCCCTCGTCGCGCGAGGAAGGTTCTGGGAACAGATGGACCGCGCCCGGCAAAACGTCGCCGAACTTGCTCCGCGCGCCGCCTCCCAACCGGCCGGCGAGGCCCAGATCGAAAACATCTGCCTCGCCTTCGCAGATATCATCGACGCGAAATCCCCTTACACTTACCGCCACTCGGCCGGTGTCGCCGGAGCCGCCGTCGCCATGGCGCAAACCATGGGGATGGATGAACGCGACGTCATTCTTATCCGCCGCGCCGCGCTGCTTCACGACCTCGGCAAGCTAAGCGTCTCGAACGCCATCCTCGAAAAACCCGGCCAACTCGATCCAGCCGAGTGGAACATCGTTAAGCGGCATCCTTACTACACCTACGAGATACTTCATCGGATCCCACAGTTCGAACTTCTCGCCGAAATCGCGGCATCCCATCACGAAAAGCTCGACGGCAGCGGCTACTTCCGCGGCTATAAGGCCGAGCAGCTTCCTCTTGCAGCCCGTATCCTCGCCGTCGCCGACATCTACGACGCACTGGCCGCCAGGCGCCCATATCGCGACGCGATGCCGATCGAGAAAGTCTTCCGCATTATGGGAAATGAAACACCGGCGAAAATCGATGGCCGTTGCGTCGAGGCCCTGAAGCACAGCCATCCGCGGGCGCAGGCCTTCACCTCGGACCTGCTTCGCCTCTCATCGAGTGTCGCCTCGCACCGGCAACCCAGCCCGGCCGTGGAGCCGGCGCACGCCGCATCCCACTAACACTCAATCTCCCGGCTGCTCCTGCTTCTTCCGCTCTACCCACCCGGGTTTCACTACCTGATGAGCGCGGCCCAGCGCCAGCGACCCGGCGGGAACGTCATCGGTAATGACGGACCCCGCGCCGATGTAACTCCCTTCCCCAACCGTCACGGGCGCCACCAGTGTCGAGTTACTTCCGATGAACGCCCCGCCCTCGATCGTGGTGCGGTGCTTATTCACCCCGTCGTAGTTACAGGTAATCGTACCGGCGCCCACGTTGACCCTTTCGCCGATCTGCGCGTCACCGAGGTAAGCAAGGTGATTCGCCTTGGCCCCCGCGCCGAGATGCGTATTTTTCAGTTCGACGAAGTTGCCCACGTGCGTTCCGGGTCCGAGGTCGGCGCCCTGACGCAGGCGGGAAAACGGACCCACGCGCGCGTCGTCGTGGACCACCGCATGCGAGATGTGAGTCAGTGCCGCCACGTGGACACGGTCGCCGATCCGGGAGGACTCGATCACCGTGCCGGCGCCGATGCGGCAATCCTCGCCGATGACGGTCGCCCCCACCAGCCGCGTAAATGGTTCGAGGATCGAGTCCGGCCCGACTTTTACATGCGCATCGATCGTCACCGTCTCCGGCTTTTCGATCGTGACGCCGTCCAGCATAAGCTGCCGCGCCTTGCGGTCGCGAATGATTTTGTCCACCGTGGATAAGTCGACCCGCGTGTTGATTCCGAGCAGTTCCGGCGAGTCCTTGACTTCCATCGACTGCACCGCGTGACCGTGCCGGTTGAGGATCGACACGATGTCGGTCAGATAATACTCATTCGCCTGGTTATCCGGACGGATCTCGCCGATGTACTTCCAGAGCAGCCGCGCCTCAAAGCAGTAAATTCCCGAGTTAATCGTATGAATGCCGAGTTGGTGCGGCGTGGCGGCCCTCTGTTCCACGATCGAGCGCACGTGGCCCTGGTCGTCGACAATCACCCGGCCATAGCCCGTCGGGTCGTCCAGATGCGTCGTAATGAGTGTGGCCGCGGCCTGGTGGCGCCGTTGCCGCTCCACCAGGCGCTCCAGCGTGGCGGGAGAAAGCAGCGGCGTGTCGCCGTACGCCACGAGGACGGTGCCCGAGGTGGTGCCGGCGGCCTCGACCGCGACGCGCACGGCGTGACCGGTGCCCTTCTGCTCCTCCTGGACCGCGAGCAGGCAGTCCGGCAGCAGCGCGGAGACGTGCGGCGCGACGAGCTCGCGCTGGTGGCCGACCACGGCGACGACCGAGCGCGGGCTGGTCTCGGCCACGGCGG
>JAJYKC010000043.1 GCA_021788955.1 Acidobacteriota bacterium | reverse complement strand
TTCCGATCTCCCGGCCCAACAGCAAGCTGGAAACCGCATACCACAAAGCCGATCAATCCATCCACAACGTCATCCAACTATTTGAGACCGCATGACTTGAGGTTTGTTGAAGTATTTCTGTTTACGATTAAAAGCGTAAGGATCTAAGCCTTGTAGGAATGGGGGACCATCCGGACGGAGCCCCACGTTCATCCGCTGGTCGCGCCGCATTTCGCGGCGTAAGAAGCACTCAGCGTCAACGTTCGTAGCCGCAAAAAGCCAGTTGGCGCGAGGCTAAAGCTTCTGTGCTCCGTCGATCTTCCCCAAGTTGCGATCGAACGTCCCAAGCGGCGGATTTCCGGCCTTTCGAGCCATCTCAAGCATCAGGCAGTCCGAGAACCCGAGCGAGGGTTTGGCGCGGAATAATGCCAGCGCGGACGCGATTGTTTCACGATCCTGTAGGGCCAATTGTTGATGGCTGAGTAACATTTCGATTGCCTTGGCCTGGTCGGCGGAACGGAGTTCGTAGACACTATCGAGCACCCAGACCGCCTCGGCAAGCGCCAGTAATGATACCCACGCGCCCTTCGCAATAAAGCTTTCCGCTAAAGCGGTCTGCCGCATGTCGTCGCGCGTGAGCAAACGAACGAGGACATTCGTGTCAACTGCGCGCATGACGCTTCCTGGCGTACCTGCGGATGCCTTGTCTTAACTGCGCGATGCTTTTCGGCTGCGGCCTTCTTGACGGGAACAATGCCCGATGGATATCTTCGGAGCTGAATCGGCCGGCTCGACGAACCACGACCCGGTCGCCCTCTTCTTCCCATTCCAGAACAGATCCCGGACCGATTCCCAGCTTCTTGCGCACGTCCGAGGGAACGGAGACTTGTCCTTGAGCCGTGACCTTGGTTTGTGCGATCACCATGCTTCATATTACCACGGTAATGAGGTTAGACCCGGAATTCAGACCACGCATTAAGTTAATTTTTCGGAGTCGGCGGTCGCGAAGGAAAAGCGATGACGACGACGCAAAAGCAGTACAGCCCGAAGTTCAAGCCAAGGTGGCGCTGGAGGCGATCCGCGGTGAGCGGACTCTGAATCAACTGGCGGCCCAGTTCCACGTACACCCGGTGCAGATCGGCCACCGGCGCAAGGCCGCCATGGAGCAACTGGCCGACCTGTTCGTGGATCGCCGGAAACGCAAGCCGCGCGACGGCGAGGTGAGCCAGGAGGCGCTGTTCGAGGAAATCGGTCGGCTGAGGATGGAGTTGGACTGGCTCAAAAAAAAGCTGGTCTGCTCGATTGATGATCGGCGGCCCCTGGTGGAGCCCGCGCGCGCGGAGATCAGCGTGCTCCGGCAATGCGAACTGCTGGGCGTGAACCGCGCCAGCCTGTACTATCGGCCGGTCGGCGAGAGCGAAGAGAACCTGCTGCTGATGCGCCTGCTTGACGAGCAGTACACGCGGACGACGTTATCGGGGCCGATATTGTTGTCTTCCAGGACCAGGGTCGGATGGAGCGAAAGAATGCCCTCGGCGCTGAGGGCGCGGTGATACCCCACCGTGGGAAGCTTCTTAATTTCGGGAGGATAGGTGCTCGAATAATCGACGCCGACGAGGCTCGCCTGCGCGTCCAGCGCATAGATCATCTCGTTGTAGGCCTGGCCAATGCAAACGATGCGCTGGGCGCCGGCCGAATTGGCGGTCTCGTTTTTGAACCGGCCACAGCCCGCCAGGAGACACACCAACGCCACGATTGGAAGGCGATTCATAAGAACCCTTCAGCATACAAAGCGGACTACGGCAACGGCGTCTCCCGGTGCAGAAGGTGGAGGAGATTGCCGTCCGGGTCGGCGAAGAAGACGACCGAATTCCCCCCGTTGGTCGTGGGTCCCATAAGAAATTCGATGCCGCGCTCTTTGAGCTGCCGGCAGGCAACTTCGAAATCGGCAACCGTCAACGCCAAATGGCGGAGGCCCTGGGCGTTCATTTCCGCGGTGCCGGCGGAAGCTCCGGTTGCTTCCACGATCTCGACCATCGATCCGTCGGCAGCCTTTACAAAGACCGTGCGGCCGGTCGAGGACCGGTAATTCACGGCAAAGCCAAGCACCTCTGCATACCACCGGGCGAGACGTTCCGGGTCCGGCGAAGCGATCGCGACGTGTTCAATACCTGTGATCATCCAGAGCGATTGTAGCGCTTATCATGGTTTCAGCCATGGACGAATGGAGAGTCGTGGTCGAGGAACTCCTGAACGCGGAGGACCATCCGGGCCTGCTCCGTCTCTCCCGGCGCGCGCCGGCAAGAACGCTCCGCTACCTCAACGGGCGGCTGTACAGTGCGGACGCGGACACAAAATGGCGGGCGGTACGCGCGCTCGGCGCCCTGGCTGCCGATCCCGACCTGTTGAGTGACGAAAAGCTCACCGAGCAACTGCGCCGCTACATGTGGTCCATGAACGATGAATCCGGCGCGGTGCCTTTTGGAGTGCCCGAAGCGATCGGTGAAATCCTGGCGCGGCGTCCCTCGCTACAGCCGGCTTTTCTGCCCCTGGTCTGTTCCATGACGCACGAGGAGGATGTAATCCAGACCGGCGCGATCGAACGCGGCGTCCTCTGGGCAATCGGCCGCATCGGCGGGGCGGCCCTCGCATGCGACCCGGACCTGCTTCGAATCTTGCGCGCCGCGGAGGAGCATCCCGACCCGGAGACGCGGCGGGTGGCCGCGGAGGAGCATCCCGACCCGGAGACGCGGCGGGTGGCCGCGTGGGCGCTCGGCCGTCTCGCAGGCGACATGCGAGCAGGCCCGGTGTAAGAGTTCGCAATATCCAGAAAAAACAGATCTTGTCTATCCGGCATTATGTTGATACACTGCGGCCAAATGAGACGCTGGATTCTGGTTCTTGCTCCTGTTGCGGCGACGCTCGCCTTTTTCGTTTATAGCCGGGGGCAGAACGCCCCTCAAGGCGCCGGAGCGGCCCCGGCGGCGCCCGTGGCGATCCGCATCACCTTCGGTGTGAACGCGGACCGCGAAACCGACTATTCAGGCACACTGGCGCTGAGCGAAGGACGCGTCCGGAAGTTGATTCCCTCGAACTTTTTCGGCGGCGACCAGGTGAACGGCACCAACGGCTGGAAGCTGACCACGCAGGCGGCGCTGATGGAAAACCAGCCGGACGAGCCGGCGCCCCTGTCGACGCCCGGAGCGCGGCGCAACGTCGTGATCTCGGCGGTCACCGCGGTGGTGGACGCGCCGCATTCGGCCAGCGCCACCGTGCGGACGGCGCACGGCACCTATAAGTTCCGGCTGGACGATCTGGACGGCGGCCGCATGCTGGATTTCGATTACGGCGATGTGACGGTGCAGGCGGTGCCCGCGCCGGTGCGGGTTTCGCCGTTCTATGCGGCCACGACCATCCAGGAGGCGGACCATCCGTCCGTGGCGATCGCGCACAACGGCGAAGGCTGGTCCGCGTGGCAGGTTTATCGCGACGGCGGCGACCAGGTGTTGGTGGCGCATTCGACGGCCTCGGGATGGTCGGCGCCCACCGCGCTGACGCCGGCGGGGCAGGACGTCTTCCACACGGCCATCGCGCAGGATGCACGCGGGCGGGTGTGGGCGGTGTGGTCGCAGCGGTCGGGCGAGGACTGGGACCTGACGGCGCGCGTGTGGGACGGGCGCGCCTGGAGCGCCGCGCGCAAGCTCACCGGCGCCAACCATCCGAACATCTTCCATAAGCTGGTGCGCGACCGCCAGGGCAACCTGCACCTGGTGTGGGTGGGATATCAGAACGCGCAATCGCACGTGCTGTGGAGCAAGCTGAGCGGCGACACCTGGAGCGCGCCCCAGGAGATCAGCGGCGCCAGCGCCTGGATGCCGGACGCGGCCGCGGATTCGCAAGGCAACCTGTACGTGGCGTGGGACAGCTATCGCAACGGCAACTACGATATCTACGCGCGGCGCATCGCGGCGGATGGAAGCCTGGGCGAGCTCATGCAGGTGACGCGCTCGCCGCGCTTCCAGGCGCACGCCTCGGTGGCCGTGGATAAGAACGACCGCCTCTGGCTGGCGTGGGACGAATCCGACGCGAACTGGGGCAAGGACTGGAATAGGGACGACACCTGGCGCGGCACCACGCTGTACAACAAGCGGCACCCGAAGGTGGCGGTGCTGGAGAACGGGAAGTGGATGCAGCCGGCTTCGGACCCGGAGTCCGCCGTGCCGGAGCGGTACAACCGGTTCGTCGAGAACCCCAAGCTGATGTGCGACGGGTCGGGGAGGATGTGGCTGCGGCTCCAGGTCCGCACTTCCACCACTAACAACCGCTCGGATTTCTGGTCGGCCGGCGGGCGGTGGCACGAGTTTCTGACGGCCTACGAAGGCGACCGGTGGCGGGCGGCGGCGCCGCTGGCGGATTCCAGCACGCGGCCGGACGGCGCGTTTGAAATGGCGCCGGCCGCGCAGGGCGTGTGGGCCGTGTGGGCCAACGACAACCGGCTGTTTCCCGCCTCGACGGGCCGCGGTGGCCGGGGCGGCGAAGGCCGCAAGGGCGGGCGGAAAGGCGGCGGCCGAAAGGGCGGACAGGCGGGATCGGCTGGAGGCGTGAACCCCAACCTGCGGCATTACGATATCGAATTCGCGCGCGGCGATTATCCGGGCGCGGGAGCCGTGACTCCGGCCGCACCGGTGCTGACAGCTTACGAGGAATCGATGGCGGGCGAGGCCCCGCTGCATCCGCATGAGCGCGAGGACGTGGCGCAGATCCGCGGCTACCGCATGCAGGGCCCCGAGGGCGAACTGCGGATTCTGCGCGGCGACTTCCATCGTCACACCGAGATTTCATCGGACGGCGCCGGCGATGGCTCGCTCAACGACTACTTCCGCTACATGATGGACGCCGCGGCCATGGATACGGGAATCGTCTCGGACCACAGCGCGGGAGGGGAAGAGTACTCCTGGTGGCGCACGGAAAAGGCCATCGACCTGTACCACATCCCCGGCGGCTACACACCGCTGTTCGGCTACGAGCGCAGCGTGCCCTATCCCAACGGGCACCGCAACGTGGTGTTCGACCATCGGGGTGTCAAAGTGCTGCCCATCTCGATGGCGGAGAACCGCGGCCAGGCGAATACCGGGCCGATCCTGTATCCGTACCTGAAGCAGAACCGCGGCGTTTGCATGGAGCACTCGCTAGCCACGAGCCAGGGGACCGACTGGCGCGACAACGACCCGGAAGTCGAACCGCTGGTGGAGATTTACCAGGGCTATCACGCGGCGTACGAATATGCCGGCGGGCCGCGCGCGGAAGCGCCCGGATACCTGGTGACCGCGCACGGCGCTTATGAACCGAAGGGCTTCTACTGGAACGCGCTGGCGAAGGGGTACAAGCTGGGCACGGAATCGAGTTCGGACCACATCTCGACGCACAGCTCGTACACCATGATCTACACGCCAACGACGGGGCGGCACGATATCGTCGAGAGCATGCGCAAGCGGCACGCCTACGGCGCGACAGACAACATCGTGGTGGATTACACCGCGCGCGACAGCGCCGGCCGCCGTTACATGATGGGCGACAGCTTCAGCGCCAGCGCGGCGCTGGTGCTGCACGTGAAAGTGCTGGGGACGGGGGAGATCAAGAGCATCGAGATCGTCAAGGACGGAACCTTCGTTTATAAGACCGAGCCGCATACAAGCACGGCGGAATTCGATTTCACGGACAGGTCGACCAAGCCCGGGACGAGCTGGTATTACGTGCGCGTGATCCAGGAAGACCGGAACCTGGCGTGGTCGAGCCCCATCTGGGTGAAGTACCAGTAAAGCTCGCCGACCGCTCCCTCTGGTCGCGGCTCCGGCTGAAGCCACGTTCGGAGCCGCGACCGCAGGGAGCGGTCCGGTCTCCGTGGTGAACCGAAGTTCCACCGAGGGCGCGCGCGGCCCTACTGCTGCGGGACGGGGCCCGGGTAGTAGCCTTTCCGGGCGTAGATTTTAACCATGGGCAGGCTGGGGATTTCTACCCTGATGCGGTGGTAGGGCTTGGCCTTCGCATCGGGATCGTTGTCGGGGATGTAGCGCAGAACGTATTGCGTGGTGATCTCGCCTTCGATGCGGGCGACGGAATCGGTAATTTCCTGCGCGATTTCGGCGGCGTAGCCCCCGGTGCCCACCGTCAGGGCGTAGTTGCCGGCATCCTGCGGATTCGAGAGGTAGCCGGACACGTCCTTGTACGGCGACAGGAGCGGGTATTCGACGTGCCCGCCCGTTTCCGTCGTGAGCTTATCGAGCACGGCCTTGTCCTCATTGCCGAAACCGAAAGCCATGGTGCTGATGGCGTACACGGTCACCAGGTTGCGCTGCGCGAGTTCGAGGACCTGGTCGAGGGTGTACTTGCTGGCGCTGTCGTGGCCGCTGCCGATGACGATCACCACGCGGCGCGGCTCGTAGGGCTCGCCCTTCACAAGAGAGCGCCTGGTGCAGGCGTCGTACACGGCATCGAAGAGCGCGGCGCCGCCGCCCGGCTTCATCAGGCGGATTTGATCGGCCAACTTCTCGGAATCGTAGGTGGTGTTGGCCAGCAACTCGGCGTCGTTGGCGTAGGAAATCAGGTAGCCCTGGTACATGGGGTCGCCGGGGAGCAGGTTCCAGACCAGCTCCAGGATGGCTTCTTGATAGGTCTTCCAATGGATGCGGCTATCGTTGCTCAGGTCCACCAGGAAACCGATCACTACCGGCTGCTTTTCCTTGTGGCTGAAGAATTCGATCCTCTGCGGGCGGCCTTCGTCGAGAACGCGGAAATCGCCGGCCACCAGGTCGGAAACGAAGCGGCCCTTCTCATCGGTGACGGTGACCGGCACCAGGACCTCGTTGACCTGGACTTTGATGGTCGGCGGCTCCTGAGCTACGGGGACCGCCTCTCCGGGCACTTTCTGCTGCGCGGGAACAGGCTGGGTCGATGCGGCTGTCTTCGCGGGCGCCGGCGCGGATTGCTGCGGGATCGCGGGAAGACCGAACAGAACAACACATAAACCGGCGGAAATAACTGGACGAGCGAGCTTCACGGCTTTGTGTACTATCTTAGCGCGGTTTCGGAAAGATTTCGCTGGCCGCAATCCGGCAGCAGGAATTCACCACAGAGACGCGGAGAGACGGAGACTACACAGAGAAAAACTGAAATCTTTGTGCTTCCTCTGCGTTTTCCGCGTCTCTGTGGTGATCCTCATGGTCGAATTACGAACTGGGTTCACGGCGAGGGCGGTTTCACCGCGACCACGTCCACGGCGAAGCCGGCGTCCATCGCAGGCAGGCCTTGGAACAGCAGCAGTGTGCCGGCGGGAGGATGGGCGCCGTCGAAGAATTGGGGACGCAGGGCGCGGACCTGGGCGGCCAGACCGGAAGAGAGCGCGTAATACTGCGCATAGGCCACGTCCGCGGGCCGCACGCTGGATTTTTCGAGCTCTTTGACGAGGCGCTCGAAGGCGAGGCGGCTGTCCGCCTCCCGGTAGCCGAAGGAAATCTGCATCCCGGTGAGCACCACCCACGGAGCGCCGACCAGCGCGAGACCGGACTGGTCCTTCTGCGGCGGCTCGCCGGGAACGTTCATGAGCTTCAGCGGCACGCCGAGAGCGGAGTGCAGGCGGGCGACCGCTTCACACGCGGCTAAGCCGCCGGTGGGCGCGCGCTGGGTCTGAATATAATCCAGCGCAGCGCGAGGGTATTCCGCCTCCACCAACTGGCGGGAGGCGGCCAGGTTCTCCAGCGAGCTCAGGAAACACGTGACCCGTAGCACGTCCGCGGACTGAGCGCCGGCCGCCTGAACAGCCTGCCGCAGGCCCGCCAGCGACTGCGCGGTGAGCGGAGCGACCCCAGCAACGGGGTTATCGGAAGTGGCAACGCGCGGCGATATGAAAACGAGGCCGTTGGGATTCACCACCTTCTTGCCGCCGGCGATGGCTTCGAGCACGACCTGCGCCCCGTCGAGAGGCAGGGCGCCCGCCTGCGCGAGGCTCAGGACCGGCAGGGGCTGCTTTTTATCCGTGAAGGTCGCGCTGACCAGATCGCGCACGCGGCGCACATCGCCGGAGCCGGCGACGAAGGCCCGGATTTTGTAAATGGTGGCTCCGTGGGCCTGACGCCAGAGCGCCTTCAGGGCGTTGCGTACCTGCGCGGAAAGCAGGCCGCGGGCGGAAAGCGGAGTGGTATAGAACTGTAGGCGGCCGGTTTCCGCCTGGATAGCGGTAGGCAGTTCTTTGGGGAGTTGGAGAGTCTGGGTCTCCTCTTCCTTTTTCTTCTTCTTGGCGGCGGCCGGTGTGGACACGAGCAGGCTGCACACAAGCGCTGCCGCCGCAAACGCCCTCATAGTACTCTTCAGGGTAGCCGGCACAGTACGATGAGGAAATTATTGTAGCAGAAATAACACTATTCTCCGGACGGCTTTTGTCAAAAAATGGACTAGAACGCCTAGAGCTGAATCGGGTTGGTTCGTTCGGCAACGGATACAGCCGCAAATTTGCGGCGTTCAGTTAATAGGGATACCATGTCCGCTCCAGCCCCATCGCCGGTACCGCCCGGGATCCCCAGGGGCCCTGTCCCGAGGTCCTCGGACCCGTTCATCCGGCGGCGTAATAGGAAACGGCGGGGCAGTGGTCTATCCTCCTTCCTGCTGGGACTGTTGTGGGTGCTGACCCTGGCGAGTGGATCGGTAGGCGCGGTGTGGCTGTTCGGCACGGTCGCCGATCGGATGAGGCCCGAAGGACCGATGGCGGGGTACCTTTCGACCGGGGGGACGGTGGAGCGGGAATACCGGCATTATTACGGGAAGCCGCTGGATAACCCGCGGATCCAGAAACGGTTCGATGGAGCCGCGGACCTGGTGGGGAAACACAGGTTCGCCGAGGCAGCCATGCAGCTCGAAGCGGCGGCGAAAGAGGTGCCGCTGCCGGTTTTTTACAACGACCTGGGGGTGCTGTACGCGAAGCTGAACGATCGCGCGCGGGCCATCAACGCGTTTCGCGCGGCGCTGGCTCACGATGCCAATTACCAGCCGGTGCGGTTCAATTTGGGACGGCTGAAAGGGCTCACCGCGGATTCCGCCGGACCGGTGACCCACGAAATCGAGCCGAACGACAGCCCGTTGCTGGCGAACCTGATTACGCCGGGAACGCCGGTAGATGGAGAGATCGAAGCAACCACGGAAGACGTGGACGATTATCGCGTGGCCGCCCCGCCGGTGCCGCGCGATGTGCTGGCCATCGAACTGACCAACCACTCGTCCAAATTCAAGCCCAAGATCGCGGTATACGATTCCGACCTGGGAGTGCTGGACTGGGGAAAACGCGTCCCCGGGCCGGGGGATTCGCTTTCGGTGTACGGGTCGCCGGCACCGAACGACACGCTGTTTGTCGAAGTTTCCGGGAGTGACAACACGGGTGGAGCGTACACGCTGAAGGTGAAGGCGCTCAAAGCCTACGATCAATACGAGCCCAACGACGACATTTTCCACGCCACGCGGCTTCAGATCGGCGTACCGTTGGAAGCCAATAT
>JAJYKC010000042.1 GCA_021788955.1 Acidobacteriota bacterium | reverse complement strand
CTCGATGCCCGCGTGTACAGCGACACGCTCGCCCCCGGCACGGCGCGATGTTGCGGGTCCGTCACTACGCCGTGAACCGAACCGCGGTTGGCCGATGAAATGGATGGAGTCTGGCCGAAGGCAAGCATCGCCGCCAACGGCCAATAAATGCAGGTACGGATTCGCATGAGTCGTTCTCCCTCGAAAACGCGCACAATCTTGGGGACGCGAAACCGGTCTCCTGACTCGTGGCTCGCCAAACTTACTCGAAGCGTTCTTCCCGCTGTTATGCAGTGACCGCTTCCGGCGTACAACGCCACTTACAGTTGCGGGGCAGTGGCGGATTTTCACCGCCTTCCCGAACATCCCGCGTCCGAAAAGTCTGTTTGCAAAGATCTCGCCGGTTCAACCGGCGGCTTCCCGAGTATAACCGATCCCGCCGTTCCGCCGCCCAAATGAGCGATCATCGAGACTCAGGGCCGTTTCATGCGATTTCTCTGCATTCACTGCCACTTCTATCAGCCGCCGCGCGAGAACCCGTGGCTCGAGCAGATCGAGCAGCAGGACTCCGCCGCGCCTTTTCACGACTGGAACGCCCGCATCAACGACGAGTGCTACGCGCGCAACGCCGCCGCCCGCATCCTCGACGAGCGCGACCGTATCGATTACATCGTCAACAACTACAGCCGCATCAGCTTCAACTTCGGCCCCACGCTTCTGTCCTGGATGGAGCAGAACGCCCCGGAGACTTACGGCGCCATCCTGGACGCCGACGCGGAAAGCCGCGGGCGCTTCAACGGGCACGGCTCCGCCATCGCGCAGGTCTACAACCACATGATCATGCCGCTGGCCAACGCCCGCGACAAACGCACGCAGATCTTGTGGGGCATCCACGATTTCCGGTCACGCTTCGGCCGCCTGCCGGAAGGCATGTGGCTGGCCGAAACCGCGGTCGACACGGAAACGCTCTCCCTGCTGGCCGCCGAAGGCATCGGCTTCACCATCCTTGCCCCTTCGCAGGCCCGCGCCGAACGCGACCTGGGCGCCAAGGAATGGCGGGACGTCAACGGCTCCCGCATCGACCCCACGCGCGCCTACCTCGTCAACACTGCCTCCGGGCCCATCAACGTGTTCTTTTACGACGGTCCCGTCTCCCGCGCCGTCGCGTTCGAGGGCCTGCTCAACAACGGCGTCAAGTTCGCCGAACGCCTCCTCGGCGCGTTCCCGCCGGAGGAGGACCGCGGCCAGTTGATGCACATCGCCACGGACGGGGAGACTTACGGCCACCACCACCGCTTCGGCGAAATGGCGCTGGCCTACGCGCTCCACTACATCGAAGAGCGCGGCCTCGCCCGCATCACCAACTACGGCGAGTTCCTCGAACTCCACCCTCCGGACCGCGAAGCGCAAATCGTCGAAAACACAGCCTGGAGCTGCGTCCACGGCGTGGGCCGCTGGGCCGAAGACTGCGGCTGCAACTCCGGCACACACCCCAGCTGGCGCCAGCACTGGCGCGCCCCACTGCGCGCCACCTTCGATTGGCTCCGCGACACGCTCACACCCCTCTACGAACAAAAAGCCAGCACTTTGTTTCAGGATCCCTGGACGGCCCGCGACGAGTACATCTCCGTCATTGTCAGCCGCACAAGCGAAGCCCGCGAGCGCTTCCTCACCCACCACTGCGACAACGGCGCCGGAGCGGAACAGCAAGCCACCGTCTGGGAGCTCCTCGAAATGCAGCGCCACCTCATGCTCATGTACACAAGCTGCGGCTGGTTTTTCGACGAGCTTTCCGGAATTGAAACCGTGCAGGTCATCCAGTACGCCGCCCGCGCGGTGCAACTCGCCGCGGACCTCTTTGGCCAGCCCCTCGAAGAGACCCTGCTCGAACGACTCTCCGCCGCCCCCAGCAATCTCGCTGACCAGCAAGATGGCCGCGCCATCTATCGGCGCCTCGTCCACCCCGCCATGGTCAGCCTGGAAAAAGCGGGCGCCCACTTCGCCGTCAGCTCGATGTTCGAACGCGCTAGCGATCAATCCACCGTCTACTGCTACGAAGTCGAGCGTGAGTTCTACCGCGAACTCCAGTCCGGCCACATTCACTTAGGGATCGGCCGCGCCCTGGTTTCTTCCCGTATCACGCTGGCCGCCGAACGCCTTGTCTTCGCAGTCCTCCATTTCGGCGACCAGAACATACACGCTCGCGTGGGCCGATTCGTCAACGCCAAATCCTTCGACCGCGCCGTCGCCAACCTCACTGCCGCCTTCGACCGCAACGACCTCGCCGCCGTCATCCGCATCATGGACCGGGGCTTCCCCTCCGAAATCTCCCTCCGCTCCCTGTTCAAGGATGCCCAGCGCCGCATTGCCGGCCAGATTCTTGCGAGCGCCATCGACGACACCGAAACCGCCCACCGCAGTCTCTACGAACGTCACGTCCCGCTCCTCCGTTTGCTGCATGAGTTGAGCATCCCTGTCCCCGACTCGCTCCGCGCCGCCGCCGAGTTCGCCCTTAACGGGATGATCAAGGACGAATTCGCCGCCCCAGCCCTCGACCTCGCCCGCGTCCGCGCGCTGCTGGCCGACTCCACCCGCGCCGGCATCCGGCTCAACGCCCCCGACCTCGAACGCCACCTCGTCGCATCCATCGACCGGCTTGCCTCGTCATTCTTCGAACAGCCGCAGGACCTTCCCGCACTCCAGCGACTGCTCGAAGCAGTCACCCTCACCCAATCGCTTCCGTTCGCCGTCAGCCTTTGGTCCCTGCAGAACCGCTGCTACCGCCTGCACTACTCCCCGCTCAGCCGCACCGACGCATGGACCACCGCGTTCGGCGCCCTCGCAGAACAACTCCGGATGAATTTACGGTCCTGAGGGCGGGGCTCGTTCCGTTCGCCAGACCTACGGCTGCTCCTTCAGGGTCAGTTTTCGCTGCACGTCCAGACGGAATTGCCCTCGCCCAAGCTGGGTCAGGCCGAGAAAGTCGCAGCGGTCCCGCAGACGGCAGCGCAGCAGGATCAGCCGCGCTTCCAGGTTGTCTTTGATGTCGGGCAACTGCAAGGCGGCATCCAGCCGGATCGCCTTGTTGGTAAGGTCCACCCGCCCGCTTTGTGCGTAGCTCTGGACAAGCTTCCAGAAGATCCGGCCGGCGATACCCTTGATCAGATATGCATCGTCGATGAAGATGCTGTTGTCGGATTGGTAGTGCTTGAGGGTTGCAGTGGCGGCCGGCTGCGCTGTATGTGGCCATCCCAAAGCTGTTCGTGGCCTGGCACCTTCGGCGCGCTCCGCCAGCACGATGGACGCGGCCATTTGGCGCGCGGCGATTCGGACCACCCGCTCGTCGTCGAAGAGAAATCGCCCGGGACTCGCGCTCTGCAGGCAGAGTATCCCGAGGAGTCTGTCCTGGGCCACCAGGGGAACCACGAGCAAGGCAATCTCCCGTTCCAACAGGATGTCTTCCCCACGGCGCTCCTCCGCGGATCGAACGGCATTCGAGTACAGCACATCCCAGCCGAAGCTCGTCGTGCGCACAACCGCGCGGCGCTCGGCCGCAACCCCGAGGATTCCTTCACCGATCCACACCTCCGATCCAATTCCGGACTCGCCAAACCCCCGGCTTCCCAGCGTAAACAGTCGCTTGCCTTCCTCATCCGGCGCCATGAGAAACGAGTGGCCGTAGCCAAACAACTCCGACATGGCGTCGAGCGAGGTGTCGATGATCGACTCGAGCCCTGTGCAGGCGGCGAGCCGCGCCGCGAACTCTTCGATCCGGGAAAGGTAGTCAACCTTGAGCAGTCCTTCTCCGCCGGTTTCCGCATTCATGGGCCGGCAGTCCAGGACCTCGAAGATGTCCACGCCGCGCAACCGGAAAATGTGGCTCATCCCGGTTTGCGACGCCACAGCGTCGAGCCGCGTTTTCACGCGGTCGAATAACGCGCCTCCGGATTCGGTTCGCTCGTAGCGCAAGTCCAGCCGGTATTGATGCAGGTTCGTTGGTGAAACCACCACCACCTGCACGAAAGGATTCTGCAAGACATTCTCGCGAGTCTTGTTGAAGAACTGGTAGGAAAGGCCGACATGGTGACTATCGACGAGGTGGACAATCGAAAGGTATGTCAGGTTCGGCGTGCCGATCTGGGAGCAGGTGCAGATGGATGAGGGAAGAATTCCCTCAAAGCACGACGCAATGCTCGCGAGCGCAACCGCCGGAGGCGACGCCGTACTCATAGCTTCCTGCCCGCGCCGGGCCCGGGCGTCTGATCGAAGATCTGCTCGGGCGCAAAAGAGATCTTCACCAGCGCCGGCGACGTCTCGATTTCGCCTTGCCAGAACGCTTCGATGTCGCGGCGGGATTGTCCGAGCCGCGCATTCACCACCGCAAACGCATCGCGATGCCGTTCGACGGCCTCCAGGTCCGCACGGTCCGGTCCGGCGGCCATCGCGCGATGGCCTTTCAACTGAAACGTCCGGTAATTCGTGGGAAGCGAAAATGTGGCGGCGGTCTCTCCGTTCGCTTCCAGGTTGTCAAGCGTCTTGCGTCTCGTGGCGAGCGGTACGCAGAGGCTGATGCCCCGGCCATCGTCGGAGACCCGCGGCCCCCAGGCGCGCGTGATTTCCGGGATCAGACGCGAGTCGCGCGTGCCGACCAGAACCGATACGGGGCCTTCCAGAAGAGCCTTCAGTTCGTCGCCGATCGAAACCGGATCGCCGCTCTCCATGCTGACCCTCAGGCTAACGCACCGCGCGCGGTGTGGCGCAGCGGCTACTTAGCGAACATTTAGGAATCCTATAAGGATCATTTAGGAACGCGAACTCCGCATTCGCGCCGGCGAGGAAACCGCAAAAATGCTGATGGTGGCTGCGCCGGCGGGCATCGAGAACTATTTCGCGGAGATCCTCTTGGCGGCAGCCGACGCCGCGGATGTTCCCAATATCGCCGAAGTGGTGATCGGCCGCGCGCTGAAGACCGCTCCCAAATACGGTTTGGAACTGCTTATCCCCGCGGGAAAACACCAGTAACCGGCATTTACGGAAGGGTCATCATGACACAGCAGATTTCTGACCTTCGCGTCAATCCCTCCAGCGAGACCATTCGCATCGGGCCGGTTGAGATCCGTTTCCTGATCACCGCGGAAGACTCGGGCGGCAGCGTCGCGGTCTTCGAGGGCGCTGTCGCGGGCGGGCGGGGCCTGGCTGCGCCCGCGCACAGCCACGACCATTACGAAGAGACGGTCTACGTCACCGGCGGAATACTGACCTTCACCGTTGACGGAAAAGCAATCGACATCGGACCGGGGCAGGCGCTATGCATCCCGCGCGGCGCGATTCACCGGTTCAGCAACAACGGAACCGAGGAAGCGAAAGCGGTCTGCGTTGTGGCGCCGGCGGCAATCGGCCCGGAGTACTTCCGCGAGGCGGCCGAGGTAATCAACGCCGCGGCTGGCGGGCCGCCGGACCGGAGAACGACGGAGGAGATCATGCGCCGGCACAGCCTTACGCCGGCGCCGTCTGCGTCCTGGCGTGTTGGGGGTGAGTCTGGCCCTCGCCCCCCTCGGCGATAATCGGCTTATGGCCGTGCTCGCGCCGGTTTTGCTCCTCGCCTTCGCCGCAGCGCCGGCACCCAAGCCCGACCCCGCCGAAATCGTCCGCAAATCTGTCAACCTCGACCTGGACAATTGGAAAAAGGCCCGCGACTACTCCTACGTCGAGCGCCAGCAGCAGCAGGACGGAAACGGCAAAACCTCGTCGAAAACGTACGACGTCACCTACCTTTACGGCAAGGAATTCCGCCGCCTCATCGCCAAAGACGATAAGCCGCTCTCAGCCGCCGACGCCGCCAAAGAACAGAAACGCTACGACAAGGCCGTCGCCAAACAAGCCGCCGAGTCCGGCGAAAAACGCGCCAAGGAAGAAGCCGACGCCGAGAAGGAGCGCCAAAAGGACCGCGAGTTCGCCCGCGAAATTCCCGACGCCTACGACTTTCAAATCCTCGGCGAAAACAAGATCGACGGCCACGCCGCCTGGATCATCTCCGCCACGCCAAAGCCCGGTTACGTCCCCCGCGATTCGCAAGCCAAAGCCCTCAACAAAGTCCGCGCCAAAGTCTGGATCGACCAGGCGACCTACGAGTGGGTGAAGGTCGACGCCGAGGTCATCCGCCCCTTCAAATGGGGGCTGTTCCTGCTCGCTCTTGACCCCGGCACCGTCCTCCACTTCACCCAAACGCGCGTCAACAACGAGATCTGGCTCCCGAAACAAATCGCCGCCGATGTCGACGCCCGCGTGCTCTTCAAGAAACTGAGCGGCAGCTTCGACGACACCTTCTCGAACTACCGCAAGTTCACCTCCGACGCGAAGATGGTCTCGGCCACCGAAGCCGACCCGCAAAAATAAACTCTCGGCCTATTGCATACAGCCGGATTTCGGATAGACTGTATCGAACTGCCCCGCGCTATGGGCGCCGCCGGCGGTAATACTCATCAGGGGATCGTCTGCAGCCCCGTAGCGCGGGCAGCCAGGAGTCTTATGCGCCGTCTCATCGCCTCTCTCGTTTTTCTTTCCTGCCCGGCAACCGCCTTCGCGGCGTCGAGCCTACTTCTCGTTCTCGCCAAGCAGGACAACACGCTCGAAATCGTCGATCCCGCTTCGGGCAAGATTCTCAGCCGCGTCCCCGTCGGCAACGATCCGCACGAAGTTGTGGCCTCAGCCGACGGCACGCGCGCCTACGCCTCCAACTACGGCGGCCCGCGCAGCAGCTATCACACCATCGCCCAAGTCGATCTCATTGCGCGCAAAGCGCTCCCGCCCATCGACATCGCGCCTCTCCACGGCTCCCACGGCCTCGCCTGGGCCGGCAGCGAACTGTACTTCACCGCCGAAGCGAACAAAGTCTTCGGCCGCTGGAACCCCGCCACCGGCCGCGTCGACTGGATCATGGGCACCGGCCAGGACCGAACACACATGATCGAGCTGAGCGCCGATCTCAACGACATCTACACGGGCAACATCAACTCGAACTCCGTCAGCCTGTTCCACCGCGTGCCCGGCAATCAGCCCTTCACCGACCTCTGGACCCAAACCCTCGTCCCGGTAGGCGAAGGCCCCGAGGGCTTCGACGTCTCGCCCAACGGCAAGGAACTCTGGGCCGCCAACTCCCACGGCGCCTCCGTCTCCATCGTCGACCTCGCCACCGCCAAAGTCACCGCGACCATCCCCGTGGGCACCGGCCAGTCCAACCGCCTCCGCTTCACCCCCGACGGCAAACACGCCTTCATTTCGGACCTCCGCACCGGCGACCTCGTGATCCTCGACGCGGCCTCGCGCCAGATCGTCAAGCGCCTCAAACTCGGCCGCAGCGCCGCCGGCATCCTTATGGTCCCGGAACGCAACTGCGCCTACGTCGCCCTGAGCGCCGACAACCGTCTCGATGTCATCGACCTCTCGACGCTCGAAGTGAAAGGCCACATCGACACCGGCCGCGGCCCCGACGGCATGGCATGGGTCCACAGACGCTGAACTTTTCCCCCGTCTGACGCCTCGCCGGCATCTACTCATGTGTGCTCTCCCAACCCGCGAGCCTCGCCGAACCGTCCCAGTATGCTGAAACTGTGGCACTGCTTCGGCTCGATAGCGTCAGCAAACACTATGCAACCGACGGCGCCCGCGTCGATGCCCTCCGCGACGTAACCCTTTCCTTCAGTCCCGGCGAATTTGTGTCGCTGGCCGGCCCCAGCGGCTGCGGAAAATCCACGCTGCTCAACCTCGCCGGCGCCATGGACTTCCCTTCCTCCGGCACCGTCTCGATTGACGGCGTCTCCACCACCGCGCTCAACGACGCCGCCCTCACCCGCCTCCGCCGCGACAAAACCGGCTTCATTTTCCAGTCCTTCCAGCTTCTTCAGAACCTCTCCGTCGTCGAAAACATCGAGCTTCCCTTGTTGCTCGCCGGCGCGCCGCACCCCCGCGAACGCGCCATCGAACGCCTGGAATGGGTCGAACTCTCCGGGCTTGCCGATCGCCTCCCCTACCAACTCTCCGGAGGGCAGATGCAGCGCGCCGCCATCGCCCGCGCCCTCGTCAACGATCCCCGCATCCTCCTGGCCGACGAACCCACCGGCAATCTCGACACCGCCACCGGCGCCGTCATCCTCTCCCTGCTCCGACGCATTGTGGACGAGCACGGCACGCTGCTCCTGATGGCCACGCACAGCGCCGAAGCCGCCGCCGCCAGCGACCGCATCGTCCGCCTCCGGGACGGCCGCCTCGAATCCCCGCCCGCGGTCTGACATGCCCGCCGCGCTGATCTTCTCCCGCCTCATGCTCCGCCCGCTTCGCCGCGAGCCGGCCCGCACGGCGCTTACTCTCCTCGCCATCGCTCTCGGCGTCGCCGTCGTCCTCGCCATCGATCTCGCTGGCGATGCCGCCGCCGGCTCGTTCCGCTCCTCCGTCGAAACTCTGGCCGGCGACGCCGACTTCGAAGTCTACGCTCCCGGCGGCCTGCCCTCCTCCGCCGCCGCTACCCTCGCCACGCTCCCCTACGCGCTCAACCTCCGCCCGCGCATCGAAGACTCCGCCGAAATCGTCCAGACCGGCCACGTTGTCCCGCTGATCGGCGTCGACATGGTCGCCGACGCCTCCGCGAACGAATCCGGCGCCCCGCAGGACCTCGGCAATCTCTCCACCAGCCCGCAAGTCTGGATCGGCCGCGATTTTCCCCACCCCGCCTCCGGCACGCTCGACCTCCGCATCAACGACCGTATCGTCACGCTCGCCATCCGCGGCCGCCTCAAGGGCAACACCGGCGAAGCCGCCGTCATCGACCTCGCCCTCGCGGACCGCCTTCTTCATCGCAACGGCGCCCTCGACCGCATCCTCATCCGCGTTCCTCCCGGCGAAACCAAGCTCGACGCCTGGGAACACCGCCTCCGCGCCGTTCTTCCCCCCGGCGTCACGCTCGAGCGAGGCGGCGCGCGCACCCGCGAGAACCGCAAAATGCTCCAGGCCTTCCGCTGGAATCTCCGCGTGCTGAGCTACATCGCCCTCCTCGTCGGAGCGTTTCTCATCTACAACACCATCTCGGTGTCGGTGGTCCGGCGCCGCGCCGAAGTCGGCATCCTCCGCGCCCTCGGAGCCGGCCGCGCCGCCATCGCCGCCGCGTTCCTGGCCGAATCCGCGGCCTTCGGCCTCGCCGGCTCTCTACTTGGCATCCTACTGGGCCGCCTGCTCGCCTTGGGCGCGGTGAAACTCGTCGCCTCTACCGTCGAATCGCTTTACGTCAGCAGCACGCCCGCCCCCATCGCGCTCACCCTGCCTGCCGCGCTCGCCGCGCTCGTCCTCGGCACTGCGGTCTCCGTTCTCTCCGGCCTCGCTCCCGCGCTCGAAGCCTCCACCGTTCCGCCCACTGAAGCCATGGCGCGAGGCCGGGTCGATTACCAGTCCCGCGTCCACAAGACGCGCGATCTGGTCCTCGCCGCGCTCCTCTCGCTCGCCGCCCTCATCGCCTCGCGCATCCCTCCCGTTGAAGGCAAGCCTCTGTTCGGCTACCTCGCCGCGCTACTACTCGTCGCCGCCGGATCGCTGGCGATTCCCTTCCTCGTCGCCTCCCTCGCGGACCTCACCAGAGCCCCGCTCCACCGCC
>JAJYKC010000041.1 GCA_021788955.1 Acidobacteriota bacterium | reverse complement strand
ACTGCGCGGTCATCATCCGGCATAACTCCCGCCCCGTGGCGTGCCGTCCGATCCGGTAGGTGGAGGGGAACAGATAACCTTCGAGCGTCGGCGCCTTCGGGTCGAGATCGCGGATGAGCCCTGGGTTTGCAGCCGCGGCCAGAAACCGCGCCGCGCTTACAATTCCGAGCCTGTCGACCAGTTCGGCGATTTCGAACACATTCGCGCCCTCCGGGATGGTGAACAGCCGGTAGTAGACGTCGCCGCGCGCCAGGCGATGAAAGATCTCGAGTGGGGACGCGGGTACTGCGAAGCGGTATTCACCCGCCTGGAGCGGGGCGTGGGGATTGGCCAGGCGCGCCAGAGCCAACTGCCACCCGAAACGAAGCACGCCGGCGGAGGCCAACTGCCGTCCAATGCTGAGCGTGCCGGCGCCGCGCGGAATTTCAACAAAAACCTCGCTCGCAGTGAATCCGCGGTAGGGCCGATGTAGCCAGGCGCCAAGCACGGCCGCGGCAAGGATCGCGGCGACAACGGCCGCGGCGAAACGCCCCTTCACGAGTGCCACGCATCCAGGTAGCTTTCGAGCAACAACACCGCGGCAAGACGGTCCACCGCGCGGGCGCGCTTGGCGATGCTGATACCGCTCTCGCGGAGCACGCGCTGCGCCTCGACTGTGGTCAGGCGCTCATCCCAAAACTTCACCGGTAGCCCCGTCGCGGCGCCCAGGCGCCCGGCGAATTCGCGTACGTACTCGGCCTGCCGGCCCTCGCGCCCGCTCATGTGGAGCGGGTTTCCGAGCAGCAGTAGGCCGACGTCCTTGCTCGATGCGATCTCGGCCAACCGCGCCAGGTCCTCGCGGATGGTGGTGCGTTCGAGCGTGTCGAGCCCCTGCGCCGTCACGCCCAGCGGGTCGCTCACCGCCAGCCCAATGCGCCGTTTGCCCACGTCGAGCGCGAGAACACGGCGCTGCCCCGGATTTTCGTTGCCCTGATTCACGGTTACCCTCATTATAAAAGTTAGGTTCGAGATTCCCGATGGCTGTGTTGTTATCCTCGCTTCCGGCTGGCAAACGGCCCTCGGCGAGCGTCTCCGTGATCGCTCTCGCCGCCGCAGTGGCGCTGCTGTACTTCGGCCGCGTATTCTGTATCACGGTCGTCATCTCGCTGATCATCGCCGTCCTCTTGGAGCCTCTGGTCGTGCTGGGCATGCGGATCAGGCTGCCCCGTCCGGCGGCGAGCCTCCTGGCGTGCCTGATAGCCCTCGTGGCCGTCTATCTGATCGGTCTCGGAGCCTTCACGCAGATCAGCAACCTGCGCGAGGACCTCCCGGCTTATAGCGCCCGCATCAATGACCTGGTCGATGCGGGGGCGGCCCAACTCGATGCGGCAGAGAAGCACCTGGTCGAGACGTTTGTGCCGAAGCGCTTTCGCGAGCCGGAGCCGGGCCCCGCGGCCCCGGAACCGGTGACCCGGAGAAAGCGAACGCGTGTGATCGTCGAGCCGACCGTTCCGCCTCCGATCCAGGAAGTCCGGATCCATCCCGAGCCGAAGTCCATCTTTTTGTATCTCTATAACTACATCGCCTCAATCTACGACGTGCTTCTCATGGCCAGCTTTGTGCCATTCCTGGTCTACTTCATGCTGAGCTGGCGCGACCATGTCCGGCGCAGCGCGCTGTCGTTGTTCGATCCCTCGGACCGGCACGCGGCGGGCAAGACGTGGCAGGGAATCACGCAAGCCTCACGCGCCTACGTCGTGGGCAATTTTCTTCTGGGTCTTATCCTCAGCATCGCCGGCTGCGTGTTCTTTTTCTGGATCGGGCTGCCGTACTGGCTCATCGTGGGCATTCTGAGCGGCTTCCTGAGTCTCGTGCCCTACGCGGGACTGCCGCTGGCGGTGATTCCGCCGCTGTTCGCCGGGCTCGCCGTGTTCACCCGCATCCCGATGTTTCTGGCCATCGTGGCCGCCGTCGCGGTGCTCCATCTGCTTGCGCTGAACCTGCTGTATCCACGCCTGGTGGGCGGCCGCTTGCATCTCAATCCGCTGGCCGTAACCGTGTCGCTCATGTTTTGGGGCACGATTTGGGGCGGGATCGGGCTGGTGCTCGCAATTCCCGTGACCGCCGCCATCAAGGCGATCTGCGACAACGTCACCGGCCTGCAGGGATTCGGCCGGCTCCTCGGCGATTGAGCGCACAGCATCGACGCCCGCGCCCCACTGCGTTATGTGCGGTGTTGACCGGAGAAGCTCAGACGCCCCAGCAGTAGTCTTCCACCGCACGCTCAATGCTGGGGTCCTGCTCGGTCAGCCGCATCAGCTCCAGGCGGATGGCGTCGAGCATGGCGATCCAACTTGCTTCGATCACGTTGTCGGAGACGCCGACGGTCGACCAGTTCTTCTTGTGGTCGCTCCACTCGACAAGCACGCGGACCTTGGTCGCCGTGCCTTTCTTCGAGTCGAGCACCCGGACCTTGTAGTCCGTTAGACGGATCGCGGCAATCTGGGGATAGAGCTTGGAAAGACACTGGCGCAGGCAGACCTCCAGCGCGTGCATTGGTCCGCAGCCCTTGGCCGTCGCGGTATGAATTTCGTCGCCCACCCGCAGCGTGACAGTAGCGGTAGTCTCATTCACCGGTGCGCCGGTTGCGTTGATCATCCGTGTCGAGACTTCGTAGCCGATGACATCGAACAGCCGCTCGCCGGGGCGGAGCGCTTCGCGGACCATCAGTTCGAACGTACCTTCCGCTGCTTCAAGTTCGTAGCCCTGATACTCCATGTGCTTGACGCGCTCGAGCAGACTGCGGCGGGCGTCGTCGTTCAGGCGGTCAGCCAGGCCGTGCTGCTTCAGCTTGTACAGCACATTGCCGCGGCCCGACAGGTCGCTGAGCAACACCCGCTGGCGATTGCCTACGCTTTCCGGCGCAACGTGCTCGTAGGTCGCTGAATCCTTCAGCACAGCCGAGACGTGGACGCCGCCCTTGTGTGCGAACGCGCTCCGGCCGACGTAGGGCTGATCGTTCCGCATCGGCAAATTGGCGAGTTCGGCGATGAAGCGCGCGACGCCGGCGAGGCTGGCGAGATTCTCCCGTCCAATGGTGGTGTGGCCGAGTTTCAACTCGAGGTTCGCGATGATCGAGGAGAGATTGGCGTTGCCGCAGCGTTCGCCGTAGCCGTTCATGCAGCCTTGAACATGGGTGACGCCCTGTTCCACGGCAGCGAGAGTGTTGGCGACGGCGACGTCGGAGTCATTATGGGTGTGGATGCCGATCGTGCCGTCGAACCGCTGGCGGACATCGGCGACGATTTCGGTCAACCGCGCCGGGATGGTCCCGCCGTTGGTGTCGCAGAGCACAAGCACGTCGGCGCCGGCCTTCTGGGCGGCTTCAAGCGTGCGAAGAGCGAACGACGGGTTCGACACATAACCGTCGAAAAAGTGCTCGGCATCGTAAACCACCTCACGGCCATGGTCCTTCAGGATTTTGACCGTCTCGGAGATGATAACGAGGTTTTCCTCCTCGCTGATGCCCAGCGCCCGCGCCGTGTGCAGGTCCCAGCTCTTGCCGAAAATCGAGACGACCGGTGTTTCCGCCGCGAGAAGTTCCCGCACGTTGGGGTCGTCGGTGACCTTGTGCCGTACAAACCGGGTGGACCCGAAGGCGGTGATCTTGGCGTGCTTGAGGTTCAGATCCTTGGCGCGCTGAAAGAACTCCTTGTCCTTCGGGTTTGATCCGGGCCATCCACCTTCGATGTAGTCGATACCAATCTCATCCAGCTTCTGGGCAATAATCAGCTTGTCCTCGGCCGAAAAAGAGACGGACTCGCCTTGGGTTCCGTCCCGGAGCGTGGTATCGAAGGTGAAGATTCTCATCGAAGGTGTTCCTTGCTATTGAGTTACTTCGCCGTGGCCGCTTCCTGCTCCTGCGGCACTCCGGCTTCTTTCCGCTTCTTCAAGAACGGCATCATCTGGCGCAGTTCGCGCCCGACCTGCTCGACCTTTGAATCCTTCTGCGCTTCGCGCATGGCAAGGAACTTGCCCCGGCCGCTCTTGTTCTCCGCCATCCATTCCCGCGCGAATTCTCCGGACTGAATCTCGGTGAGGATCTTCTTCATCTCCTTGCGGGTTTCCTCCGTCACGATGCGCGGCCCGCGGCTGTAGTCGCCGTATTCCGCTGTATCGGAGATCGAGTAGCGCATGTAGTTAAGGCCGCCCTCGTAAATCAGGTCCACGATGAGCTTTAACTCATGAAGGCACTCGAAATACGCGATTTCCGGAGCGTATCCGGCTTCAACCAACGTGTCAAATCCGGCCTGGATCAACGCCGCCGTACCGCCGCACAGCACAGCCTGTTCGCCGAACAGATCGCTTTCCGTCTCTTCGCGGAACGTGGTCTCAATAACGCCGGCCTTCAGACAGCCAAGGCCAAGAGCGTACGCCAGCGCGACCTCCTTGGCCTTCCCGCTGGGATCCTGCTGGATGGCCACCAGGGCAGGGACGCCGACGCCTTCGGTGAACAGTTCGCGGACGCGATGCCCGGGAGCCTTCGGCGCGATCATCGATACGTCCACATCCTTCGGCGCAACAATCGTCTTGAAGTGAATGCTGAAGCCGTGCGCGAACATCAGCGTCTTGCCGGCTGAAAGCTGCGGCGCAATCTCGTCACGGTACAGGTCGCCCTGAATGTGGTCCGGCGTGAGGATCATGATCACATCGGCGAGGCGCGTGGCTTCGGCGACGCTGTGGACAGCCAGCCCGACAGCTTCGGCTTTCGCCTTGCTCTTGCTGCCGGCGCCGAGGCCGACGATCACATGGACGCCGGAGTCGCGCAGATTGAGAGCGTGAGCATGGCCCTGGCTGCCGTAGCCGATGATGGCGACGGTCTTGCCCTTGAGCGCGTCGAGGGAGGCGTCTTTTTCGTAGTAGCGATTTGGCATGAAGTTTTCCTGGTTATCGTTTCTCGATTTGAATTGGGGTAGGAGCTGTCGAACCTGTCGAAGTGCGTAAGCTGCCTCGCTTCACTTCGACTCGACCGCCTCCTCTTCCTGCCGGTTTTGATTGCCGCGGGGAACCGGCGGGGCAAGACGAAGCCGCTTGGCTTCGAGCGAAACGGCGACGGAACCGGAACGGATCACGTCGATCTCGCCGTAGCTGCGCATGACATCAATGAACTCGTCAAGCTTTTCCGGGTCACCGGTAGCTTCCAGCGCGAAGCCTTCGGTGGACTGATCGACTACGCGAGCGCCGAAAATCTCGGCTTCTTTCAGCACCGCCGCCCGGGCGGGCATGGTGGCCCGAATACGCAGCAAAGCCATCTCGCGGCAGACCGCTGGTGACTCAGTAAGATCTGTTGCCTGAAGGACATTGACGAGCTTGTTCATCTGTTTGATGACCTGCGAGCGAAGGTTCGGCTCGACGTCGACCACGATGCTCATCCGTGACAGCGCCGGGTCAAGCGTGCGGGCGACAGTCAGGCTTTCAATGTTGTAGGCGCGAGCGCTCAGCAGGCCGGTAACGCGCATCAGCGCGCCGGGTTTGTTCTCGACAAGGAGAGAGATGATCTGCAGCATGTGTGTGTTCCCCCTTACGCGTTCACGGGTTGCGGCGGACCGAGCACCATTTCGCTGATCGCCGCGCCGGCAGGCACCATCGGATAGACGTTTTCATTCGGCGAAACGCGCACGTTGAGCAGGTAAGGGCCGGGTTCGTGAACCGCCTCTTCCAGCGCGGAGACAAGTTCCGACGGCCGCTCGACCGTCCGCCCCTTGAAGCCGTACGCCCCGGCAAGTTTGGTCACGTCCGGGAACGAGTCCAGTTGAACCGCCGACAGGCGGTTGTTATAGAAAAGCGACTGCCACTGGCGAACCATGCCGAGGTAGCCATTGTTCATGATGATGATTTTGATTGGCAGTGCGTGGTTGGCGATGGTGGCCAATTCCGGGATGGACATCTGGAACCCGCCGTCGCCCACGATCGAGAAGACCAGCTTGTCCGGACGGGCGAACTGAGCGCCGATGGCCGACGGTAGGCCGAAGCCCATCGAACCCAGGCCGCCCGAGTTGAGCCAGAGGCGGGGTTCGTTGAAGCGGATGAACTGAGCGGCCCACATCTGGTGCTGGCCGACGTCGCTGGTGACGATCGCCTGGCCACCCGAGAGACGGTCAATCTCCCGCATCAGGTGCTGCGGCTTGATCTCCTCGTCGGAGATTTCGGCGGCAATCGGGTGCTGCTCTTTCCAGGCCCGGATCTCTTCATTCCATTGGCGGCGAGCTGAAGCCTTGCTTTCTCTGTCTTCCAGGCTCGTTTCCTTAAGGTTCTTGTTGAGCTTAGAGAGCACGCGTTTCGCGTCCCCCACGATCGGCAGATCGGCGGTACGGTTCTTGCCGATTTCCGCGGCGTCGATGTCGATGTGGATGACCTTGGCGTGAGGCGCAAACGCCGACAGGCGTCCCGTAACACGGTCGTCGAAGCGCGTGCCGACGGCGATCAGAAGGTCCGATTGCGTCATCGCCATGTTCGCGGCATAGCTTCCATGCATGCCGGGCATACTGATGAAATTCGGATGGTTCGTCGGCAAAGCACCGAGGCCCATCAGCGTAATCACCGCGGGAGCATTCAGAGTCTCAACCAGTTCCTGAAGATCCGCCGAAGCCTCCGAGGCGATGATTCCGCCCCCGGCGTAGACCAGCGGCCGGTCGGCTTCCCACATCATCTGGGCGGCGCGGCGGATCTGGCCGGCGTGCCCTTCATGAATCACTTTATATCCGGGCAGATGTATGGAAATAACGGGCGAATAGTGAGCCTGTGCCTGGAAGACATCCTTGGGGATATCGACCAGAACCGGTCCCGGACGGCCGCTGGCAGCGAGGTAGAAAGCCTCATGAACAACTTGAGGTAAGTCCGCGATGTTCTTAACCAGAAAGTTATGTTTTGTGCAGGAACGCGTGATTCCAAAGGTGTCGGCTTCCTGGAACGCATCGCTGCCGATGAGTTTGGTCGAAACCTGGCCGGTGAGCGCGACCACAGGGATCGAGTCCATCATGGCGTCCACCAGTCCCGTCACGAGGTTGGTCGCCCCGGGACCCGAAGTCGCGCAGCAGACGCCGACGCGGCCGGTCGTTCGGGCGTAGCCTTCAGCCGCGAAGCAGGCGTTCTGCTCGTGGCGTACAAGGACGTGCCGGATCGGGTGGTCGTAGATGGCGTCGTACAGCGGAAGCGTGACGCCGCCCGGGTATCCGAAGATACAGTCGACGTTCTCCCGAACGAGGCACTCCAGCAGGATGCGCGCCCCGCTCATCATGGTTCCAGTTTGACTCGCGGACATTAATAAACTCTCTCGTCTCCTGAGCGTGTGGGTTGATAACAAAAAAGGCCGGCGGTGGGATCGGTCCCCGCCGCCGGCCCTTCGGAATTCCAGTCCGAAACCAGATCAGGCGGCGCCGGGTACGGCGACCTGAATGCTAATGCTTACCAGCTTCGGAAGTTGAACGGCGAGAGAGGGCCGCACGAGGCCCGGTTGGGCGCTCGCTACAGGCTGGAAACTCTCTCGTTCGCTCACAAAGTTAGGTTAAACCAAAAGTTTGGTAAATGCAAGAGTGTTTCGGCATTAAAAGTTCTCATGGAAGTATAGGCCCGTGGAGGCGGCTGCGCGAGCCGGGAGGATCGGATAAAATAGGGATGCCAACCGTGGCGGAATGGCGGAATTGGCAGACGCACCAGACTCAAAATCTGGCGTTCTTCACTGAACGTGTGGGTTCGACCCCCACTTCCGCCACCAATCCCGCCTTCATTCCCCCGGCCTTAACTCGCGGCGCCCTTACGGCTCCACTCCCGGATGTTGCGGATCTCCTCCGCCGGGATGTGCAGGAATTCCAGGAACTCCTGGTGCTCGCCCGGCGCCGACTTCTCGAACTGGGCGTGCCAGCGGTGCATATCGGCATCGGTGAAGCCTGCCTCGCGCATGACTTTCACCCACTTGTCTTTCGTAACCATCGTGTCTCTCCTTAGTCTGTCTGTATTCTTGAGCAGCCGCGCAATCGCGAGTTGGTGATCGCGCAGCCTGCCGATTTCGGCGCTGAGTTCGGCGAGGCGGCGTTTCAGCACGCTGGCCGCGTCGCCGCGCCCTCCATCGAGCAGGGAACGAATGTCGCTGAGCTTTAATCCCGCCTCGCGGTAGAGGCAGATCTGACGCAGTCGATCGAGGTCTCTGTCGCCGTAAAGGCGATAGTTTCCGGCGCTGCGCCGGGCTGGCTTCAAAAGCCCGGCGGACTCATAATAAAGCACCGTGGTGCGGCTGAGTCCGCAGGCCCGGGCGAGTTGAGTGACGGTCAGCAGCATCGTTCTGAATTCAGTGTGAACCCTATAGTTATAGACAGGTCAATAAGGTGGCGCTTGACGGCTTCCACGAACCGGCAAGGGGTAGCGTCAAAGGGGTAAGGTGTCATACGAGAGGAACGGTCGAATCATGAGCAAATTCGTTTCCGCCGTTGTTCGCATCGGAGCAATCGGTGTGTTCGCCTTCCCGATGCTTTCCGGCCAAAATATCATCCAGCGTTCGGTCAAAATCCCGGTCGATTTCCGTCCGGGACTCTCGCTCGACCGGTGGGACTACGGCTACTGGATTCAGTATGAGCGCGCTGAAAAACCGGGCGACCACCCTTCCATCTGGATGTACGATCGCGACGGCAAGCTTGTCATCAGCCAGACCGAAATCTGGTTCCCCGGAGCCTACAACGTCAAGCTTCGCAGCGCCGCCGCCGTGGGCGACGGCTCGCTGATCGCGTCTGTCGAGGACTGGAAGTCGGCCGCGGAGGTATCGGCCGCGCTGGTTCGCATCAAACCGCCGGGGCGAATCAGCGGCGTCTTTCCAACCTCGCGGTTCGCCGCCGACTCGGTTGTTGTTCGCAACCGCTCCGAAATCTGGGCCTTAGGCGCGGATCCCGTCCGCGGCGACGCCCCGTCCAATCCCGATACCCTTGAGCGTTTCTCCCTGGACGGCAAGCTCCTCTCGAAAGGCCTTCCCGCAGCCAACTTCTTCAGCGACGCCGACCGCAGTTCGGGCCTGCCCTCGAAGATCCAGTCCAACGACTATCGCCCGGAAACGTGGGTGACCTACCACGGCCAAGCGGTCGTGCTTGATTTTGGCGTTGGCTGCTTCAGTCCGATGGCCGGTTGCTGGCTTGATCTCGGCCCGGGCGGCTCGTTCCGGTCGCGCCTCTCCCTGGCAAGCCCCTTCGATGTCGGCTCCCCTTCCCAGCCCAACTCCACGAGCTGGTTCACTCCCCCTGCATATTACGCCAGGTCGATCGTCTCCTCCGCCGGCGCCGTTTTCGGCGAGCTCTATTATTCCCCAACCCATCCCGGTGGTCCGGCTCCGCCGTACGGTCTCTTCCGGCTTGACCGCGTGGCGGGCCGCTGGGTTCCCTTGGCGGGGTCACCGCCGGAAGGCTATGGCGGCCTTTTCGGCGCCGACGGAGCCGACCTTATTCTTCGCTCCGGCTGCTGCACCTACGCCTGGATCAACCCCTCCTCGCTCCAGTAGCTACTTCTTCCCCGGGTAGTTGTGCAGTTGCGGCCCGACGGCGTTCGAGTAGCGGTAGTTCTCGCGGTGGTCGGCATCCAGTGTCCAGAACATCGCTCCGATCATCCCTGGG
>JAJYKC010000040.1 GCA_021788955.1 Acidobacteriota bacterium | reverse complement strand
GGCGGTGCTCGGCTCGCCGGAAAACCAGGAATGGCGCGACGTGCTCGACCGCTATAAGAAGGAGACCGACGCCGAGCGCGAGGAAGTGCGTTCGCTCGGCGGCCTTCACATTCTGGGCACGGAGCGGCACGAGTCCCGCCGCGTGGACAACCAGCTTCGCGGACGCGCCGGGCGCCAGGGCGATCCCGGCAGTTCGCGGTTCTATCTTTCGCTGCAGGATGATCTCATGCGGATCTTCGGCGGCGAGCGGATGCAAAAGCTGATGCTGCGTCTCGGCATGGAAGAGGACGTGCCGATCGAGTCGCGGCTGATCACCAAGCGCATCGCGGCCGCGCAGGAGGCGGTGGAGGCGCAGAACTTCGCTTCGCGCAAACACATCCTCGAATACGACGACGTCATGAACAAGCAGCGGCAGGCCGTGTACGGGATGCGGCGGACGCTGCTCGAGGGTGCGGACCAACGCGCCCGCGTGATGGAGATGGTGGCTGGGCTCGTGGCGACCTATGTCGACGAGCGCTGCCCGGAGAAGGTACATGCCAGCGAGTACGACCTGCACGGGCTGCAGTCCGACGTCCTGACGCAGTTCGGCGTGAAGGTGGAACCGTCTGAGTTGAGCGGGATGCTGCGCGACGAGGTCGAGGACTTTATCGTCGAGCGGCTGGAAGCGCGCTACAAGGACAAGGAACAGTTGATCGGCCCGGAGATGATGCGCGAAGCCGAGCGCATCGTGATGCTGAACATCATCGACACGCAGTGGAAGGACAACCTGCTGGCGATGGACCACCTGAAGGAAGGCATCGGCCTGCGGGGCTACGGTCAGAAGGACCCGCTGATCGAGTACAAGAAAGAATCCTTCGAGATGTTCCAGGCGATGATGGACCGCATCGAGGACGAGACGCTGCGGTATCTGTTCTTCCTGCAGGTGACGCGGGCCGACGGGAGCGAATATGGCGCGCCGAAGCCCGTGCTCCCGTTCCCGAGTGACGACGAGGAAGAGGAAGAGGAAGAAGAGGAGACCGATCAGGAGGTGCTGGCCGCGGCTACGATGGAGCAGCGGCGCGCCGCACAAGCCAGCGTTCAGGACTTCACGCGCAATATCCAGCGCAAGAAGGAACGCGAGATGGCCGACTTGCAGTTCGTTGGGGGAGAGGCGTCGAGTTCTCCCGCCAAGCCGGTCGTGGCGAAGGCCAAGGCCGGCCGGAATGACCCCTGCCCCTGCGGGAGCGGAAAGAAGTACAAGAAATGCTGCGGCGCCAATGCATAGCCGTATTCCTGGCGCTGGCCGCCTCCGCTTTTGGACAAAGCGTGTGGCGGCCGGCGCCGGGAGTAAAGGCCAAAATCAGCGAGGTTAAGCCCAAGTCAAGCCCGTTGTGGGCAGAGTTCGGACTGAAGTCGGCCGAGGAGGCGGACTTCGGCAAGTGGCGGGCGACCGCGTACCGCTTCGACGACCCGACGGGGGCGTATGCGGCTGGACAGTGGCAGGAGGCTTCTCACCCCGGAACCGAGGTTCTGGGAACTCTGGTGGTCACTTGCAGCGGGGATTGCCCGAAGCCGCGCGATCTGGCCCGCTATCTCGACCCGGCGGAAGTGGGCCGTGTGGGCTACCCGACGCTCCCTGGATTCCTACCCAAAGGCCCTACTCCCGGTTCCGAGAGATACATCCTGGGCCCGGCGAGCCTGGCGGCGTTCGCCCCGGGTTTACCCGCGGACAAGTTCGGATTCCAGTTCTCGGCCGAGGCGGTTGTGGCGAGCTATCCGGGCGGGGTGACCCTGGTGCTGGCCTCCTATCCGACGCCGAGCATCGCGAGGCAGGTGATGGCGGGTCTGGCAGGGTTCAAAATGAAGCGGACCGGCTCCTTAGTAGAGATAGCGCTCCCTGGGTCAGCCGACGAGGCCGTAGCCCGAGTGATGGGTAGCCTACGGTATGGGGAGAAAGTCACCTTCGACGAGAAGCCGCCGGACCCCAGTGTCGTCCACCGCTTTTTGCTGATGATTTTGGCGATTTTTAGGCTGATCGGCTTCCTGCTGGTACTGTGCGTGGTCGGGGGACTAGCCGTGGCGGGAGGCAGAGTGCTGGCCCAACGATTTGGTTATTCAAGTGCTGCCGATTCGTTTATCTCGCTTCATCTGACCGACAAGTAAAGGCCGATTTTCTGGCGGGTTAGAGGCTTCCGTAGGGCCGGAAACTGCTCTCGGCGGGAAAGTCGGGTTTTGCGCTTGACTTGCCGTCCATCCTGTAACTGGTTCCGATTCAAATGCTTAAGGCGGTAGAAAAAGACTCGGATTTTTGCCTTGACTCCTCTAATGTGAGGCCCTATCATCCAATCACAACAGGTTTTGACGGTGTCGCGATGCCGTTGGCCTGATTCTCCCATAACATCACCCTGGTGATACAGGGGCCTGCAAAGGCAGGCGGATGGCGAAGTGCCCACCTATCGAGGGTGGGCACTTCCGTTTTAGAGCGCACAGCACGGGGCTCGCTCAATCGGTCTGGCGGATTATTGCGCGGAATTGCCGGTTTCGCAGGCGAAGGTGGCAGGGACGCGTCCCCCGGCGTTCAGATCCCGGTAGCCCGCCTCCGTGCTCCAGTAGATCATCGTCGTCAGGTGCTTAGCCTGGTCGAAGAACGGCCGTCCGGGGGCTTTTTCGGCGCTGATGTCCTCCAGCGCCTCATTTTGCTGGGCGGGCGAGCAGGCGGCGAACGGAGCGGAATAGTGCCGGCGGCAGTAGGCGTCCAGCCAGCCGAGACCGTCGAGGAAGGCAGGGCGTTCAGCCGGCGGACCGGCCGCAAGGAACAGATCCATGTAACGGTGGACCTCGGCAGCCTGGGCGCCCGGGACGATGCGGTCGGCCAGGATGGCGGCGGTAGCGGCCTCGTGGTCATCGAATACGGTCCAGGTCTGGCCCTGGGGCAGCACGGGGAGGGCAGCGGCGGCGAGCGTGAGCCGGAGCGCTTCGCGGCGAAGCATGTCTAGAGCATATCCGAATCCGGGGTAAGGTGTTTTAGGGTTGCCGGCAGCGCTAGAGTGAAGAAAATAACCCAGACGGCGCACAGGTTCGGCTTTTCCCGGCCCGCCAGCGTCTTGAGGATTGGAGAATCAGATTGATTTTTCGGGAGGTAGAAGACCGCGACCTTATCCAGAAGGCGCGGCGCGGCGATGTAGACGCCTATAACCTCCTGGTGTCCCGATGGGAGAGGCGGATCTTCAACTACCTGGTAAGGCTGACGCGCAACCGCGAGGACGCGCTCGACGTGAGCCAGGAAGTGTTTCTGAAGGCGTATCAGAACCTGAAGAAGCTCGAAGAAGCCGAGAAGTTCGGCTCGTGGCTGTTCCGGATCGCGCACAACGAGGCGCATTCGCTGCTAAGGAAGGCGCGGCCGGAGACGGAAATTACGGTCGACCCGTCATTTGGACACGAGAGCGGAAGGCTGTTTCCCGCCGAACTCAGCCTGGCGGTCGAATCGGCGCTGAAACGGCTGTCGGACGATCAGCGCGAGGCGGTTTTGCTGAAGGTTTACCAGGGCTTCAAGTTTGAGGAAATGGCGGAGATCCTGGGTTGTCCGGTGTCGACGATCAAGAGCCGGGTTTACACGGCTCTCGATCTGCTGAAGATCGCGCTCGCTCCGGCGGGCGCGCAACGCGAGGTTTGAAGATGGATTGCGATGTTGATCTGAAAGGCTATGTGCTGGGCGAAGCGACGTCCGCCGAGCGCGGCGCGGTGAACGCGCATATACGGGAGTGCTCGGCCTGCCGGGAGGAACTCGGCCGGCTGCGCGCGGCGCATGCGGCACTGATGACGCTCCGGGAGGAGGAGCCGCCGCGGCGGATCGCCTTCGTCTCCGACCAGGTGTTTGAGCCGAGTTGGTGGCGTCGGCTTCTTGCCCCGCACCCGGCGTATGGGCTGGCTGCGGCAGGTTTGCTCGCTGCGGCAATTGTGGCGCATGGCGCGATGACGCGGCCGGCGGCGCGCGTGGATCAGGCGGCGATCGAGGCACGGGTAGCGCACCAGATCCAGCAAAAACTCGATGCGCGGGTGCATGCGGCTGTGACGCAGGCGGTGGCTAACGTAGAAGCACAGGACCGGGAGAAGACAGCGGTGCTGCTGGCGGCCAGCGAGAAGCGATTCGCGGAGCAGCGGCGCGCGGACCTGATCGCCTTCGATGAAAATAGCGAAATTCTCTACAAGCGCGTGGCGCGCGTGCTGGCGCAGAACGACGGTCCCGCGCCGGCAGGGGTGACGCAATGAAACCGAAGTGGGTCGTGCTGGCTTGCCTGGCGACTGCGGTGGTCCTGGCCGGGTCGGTGGGCGCCCAGGGGCCGGTGGCGCGAGCGAGCATCGAAGCGGCCGAGCGCGGGCTGAACCACGAGATCGCGGCGCTGTGGCCTCAGGATCCGTTTCTGCTTCTCGGCCCGGCGCGAGGCGTCTATTTGACGGGCTTCGGAACGGTCTTCACGGTCGAAGTGGACCTGGCGCCGTCACCAGGCATCAGTCCGTTCCACCAGACCATTACCCCGCAGGATGCGGCAACGCACCGCAAGATGATGCTTGAGCGGTTGCCGAGATTAAAGACCCAAATGCAGCAGATGCTCGCCGGTGTAGCGGCGTCGCTTGACACCCAGCCGATGGCGGAGAATGTCGTGCTCGCGGTGACCCTGACTAAGCATCCCTGGGAGACGCGCGACGGGATTCCGTCGCAGATCGTGATGACCGGCGAACGGGGCAAGCTGGTCGAAGGGCAGCGCAGCGGGCAGATCGCGGTGGCGGTGAAGGAACAGGAGTTTTAATGCGTCTCGGCGAGGCGCTGATCGAACGGCGCCTGATTACGCAGGACGATCTCGAGCGGGCGCTCGAGTTGCAGAAGGAGCGCGGCGAGAAGCTGGGCCGGATTCTGGTAGACCTCGGCTTCGTGGCCCTGCGCGACGTGCTCGGAGTGCTGAGCGAGCAGTTGCAGGTGCCTCTGGTGGCCATCGACGCGCCACCCGCGGTGACGCCGGAGACCGAGGCGCTGTCGGCGCGCTTCCTGCGCCAGTTTCGCTGCCTGCCGCTGGCCGTAGAAGGCACGTCGCTGCATCTGGCGATGGCCGATCCGCTCGATTTCGAGACGATCGCTGCCGTAAAGACATCAACCGGTTTGAAGGTGCTGCCGGCGCTGGCTTCCGAGCAGGAGATCCTCGACGCGATCGACAAGTATTACGGCGAGAGCGCGCGTGCCGGCGAGATGGATTTCGGCGAAGACGCCGAAGCGTCGCAGGACCTCGAGCAGTTGCGCGACATGGCGAGCGAGGCGCCGGTGATCCGCCTGGTGAACGCGATGATCGCGCAGGCAGTGGAGAAGCGTGCCAGCGACATTCACATCGAACCGTTTGAGAAAGAATTTCGCGTCCGCTTCCGGATCGACGGCGTGCTTTACAACCAGGAGGCTCCGCCGCGCGAGTTGAAGGCGGCGATCATCTCGCGCGTGAAGCTCATGGCAAAGCTCAACATCGCCGAGCGGAGACTGCCGCAGGACGGGCGCATTAAGGTGAAGACGCTCGGGCGCGAGGTAGATCTCCGCGTCTCGACGCTGCCCACTCTGTACGGCGAGAGCGTTGTGATGCGCCTGCTCGACCGCTCGGCGGGCGACTTCTACGACCTCGGCCGTCTGGGCTTCGACAGGCACATGCTTGAGCGCATGGAGCATTACACGCAAATGCCGCACGGCATTTTCATGGTCACCGGACCGACGGGCAGCGGCAAATCGACGACGCTGTACTCGGCGCTGAAGCGCATCAACGGCACCGAACGCAAGATCATCACGATCGAAGACCCGGTGGAATACCAGATGGACGGGATCAATCAGATTCACGTGAATCCGCAGATCGGGTTGACGTTCGCCGCCGGTCTGCGGCACATCGTGCGCCAGGATCCGGATGTGATCATGGTCGGCGAAATCCGTGACCGCGAAACGGCGGACGTGGCCATTCGCTCCGCGCTCACCGGCCACTTTGTTTATTCGACGCTCCACACCAACGACGCGCCCAGCGCGATCACGCGCCTGACCGACATGGGCGTGGAGAATTACCTCATCACGTCGTCACTGGTGGGCGTGCTGGCGCAGCGCCTGGTGCGGACCATCTGCCCGGACTGCAAGGAATCGGCGAAACCGCGTATGTCGCCTTCCGGTGATCCGGTGCCAACCTTCCGCGGCGCCGGATGCGAGCGCTGTTTTGGCAGCGGGTTTCTTGGGCGAGTCGGGATCTTCGAAATGATGGAGCTGAACGAAGAGATCCGCTCAAGCATCATGCACAACGAGGACGCGGCGAAAATCACGGCGGCGGCGCGGCGCAACGGGATGCGAAGCCTGCGCGAGGACGGCTGGCTGAAAGTGTCGCAGGGGGTGACGACGCCGGAGGAAGTGATGCGGGTGACGCAGGAGTTCTAAGCGGCGCACGGCGGCGAAGCGATGACGAGTTATTACTTCAAGGCGGTTGGCTCGGATGGCAAGGTGCGGACCGGCACGCTCACCGGGGAAAACGACCGGCGAGTGGCGCAGGAGTTGCGCAAGCAGGGGCTGACGCCCGTCTACGTCGGGCTGAGGGAACAGAAGCGCGGCTTCGAGTTGAAGTTGCCGTCGTTCGGCGGCGGGCGGCGCCGCGACGTGCTGTATTTCACGCAGGAATTGTCGACGCTGCTCAATGCGGGCATCCCGCTGGACCGGGCGCTCGCCATCACGACCGAGCTGACCGAGCGGCCTGTGTTTAAGGGCGTGCTGATCGATATCCTACGCGTGCTGAAGGGCGGCCGGTCGCTGGCAGACAGCCTGGGCACCCATCCGGAGTACTTCTCGAGCCTGTATCTGAACATGGTGCGGGCTGGCGAGGCGAGCGGCTCGCTGGCAGTCGTGTTTGAGAGGCTCGCTGAGTTCGAGAGAACGAAAGACGACCTGCAGAGCTACATCGTTTCCTCGATGGTGTATCCGGCGCTTCTGGCGTTGGTGGGCGTGGCATCCATCACGGTCTTGCTGAATTTTGTCGTGCCGCGGTTCGCGCAGGTTTTCCAGGATTCGCGGGTGGCGATGCCGCTGCCGACGAAGATGTTGATCGAGGCGAGCGCTCTGCTGCGGGCCTACGGGTTGTGGGTCTCGGGCGGCGTGCTCGCGGCGGGAATCGCGCTGCGCGCCTATATCGGCACGCGCGACGGGCGGCTCTGGTGGGATACATTCCGGTTGAAGGTGCCGGTGCTGGGCGACGCGCTTCGAAAAGCCGAGACGGCGCGGTTCGCCCGTGCCATGGCGACGCTGGTCGCCAACAGCGTGCCGCTGGTGCAGTCGATCGGCATTGCCGGCGCGATTATGAACAACCGGCGGATCGCGGGGTCGCTCGATCGCGTGGCGCAAGGCGTCAAGCGCGGCGAAGGGCTCTCCGTCCCGATGCAGCGTGTCGGCGAGTTCCCGCCGCTGGCCGGGCACCTGGTGAGCGTCGGCGAGGAAACCGGGCGGCTGGACCAGATGTTCGCACGGATGGCAGACATCTACGAAAGCGAGACGCGGACCGCAATCAAGCGGTTTACGTCTCTATTCGAGCCGCTGGTGATATTGATAATGGGATTGATCGTCGGCGTGCTCGTGTTGAGCATTTTGCTTGCAATTACAAGCATGAACGATGTCGCAATGTAAGCGCACAGCGCGGGGCGCGTTCCAGTGGGCCAGTCAGGGCCCGCGCCGCGCTGCGTTGTGCGCGATGTTAAGTGGAGATCTGGGAGGCGGGTGAATGAAACCGAGAAGGAAAAGATGCTCAGAAGCGGGCGTCACGCTGATTGAGATGCTCGTGGTAGTAACGATCATCGCGCTGTTCGCGGCGCTGGTCGTGCCGAGGATGATGGGTCAGGCGGATAAGGCACGGCGGGTGTCGGCGCACGCACAGATTAATTCGTTCATGACGGCGCTGGGCGCCTATAAGCTGGACACCGGCGGGTATCCGACCACGGAGCAGGGCCTGCAAGCGCTCCGCGTGAAGCCGGAAGGCGCTGTGAACTGGGCCGGGCCGTATCTGCCGCAGGACATCCCGAACGATCCGTGGGGCACCCCGTACGTCTACAAGTACCCTGGCGATCACGGCGACGAGCCGGATGTGATCAGCTACGGCGGAGACCGGCAGCCCGGTGGGGACGGCAACAACGCCGACATCGTGAACTGGAAGAATGACTGAAGCCCGGCACAGCGAGCGCGGCATCACGCTCATCGAAATGATGATCGTGACGCTGTTGATCGCGCTGATGGCGGGGATCAGTTTTCCGGCCGTGAGCGCGGGGCTGGAATCGATGCGTCTGAACTCGGCCGCGCGTGGGATCAGTTCGCTGCTCAATGCCGGCATGAACCGCGCCGAGCGCCGGGAAGAAGTCGTGGAGTTCCTGGTGGCGCCGGCCGAAAACAAAATCCGCGCCCGCTCGCTGAACGGCGCATTTGACCGGCAGTTGACTCTCTCCGGCGGCGTGACGATCGCGGCCGTCCTCCCGGCGCCCATCGAGCCTGACGGAACCGTGCCGAATCCGCCGCGCGACTTCATTCTCTATCCGGGCGGCGCAACGCCGGCGATCGGCTTCCTGCTGAAGAACCTCCGCGGCGACGAACGGCAAGTACAGGTGGATCCGATCACCGGCGTGCCGGCGATCTCGAATCCAAAGGCGCAGACAGCGGAGGACTCGCAGTGACACACCGCCACCACACGGCCGGCTTTACGCTGCTCGAGGTGCTGGTGGCTACGGCGATCATGGGCATCGCCACCGTGTCGCTGATGAGCGCGCTGACCACTTCGCTGCGCAACGCCTCGCGAATCACCGAGACCGACCGCGCGGCCCTGCTCGCGCGCCAGAAGATGGACGAGTTGCTGGTCGCGCCGGGATTGCCCGTGAACTCGGAAATCGACGGGGCGTGGGATCCCTCGGTGACCGGCGGCATCCCCGTGAACTGGCGGGCGATGGCCACCGTCTTCGAAGCCCCGCCGGGGAACCTGCCGCCTGGAACGCGCGTGATCGAGCGGCTGGAAGTGGAAGTGTCGTGGATGGACGGTCAGAACCGGCGCAACTACAAGCTGTCGGGCTACCGGATCGCGCGGCCCGGGTTCCCAGGCCAGCTATGAAGCGGGAAAGCGGATTCACGCTGATCGAGGTGGTCATCGCGGTGACGCTGGTGGCCTTGATCTCGCTCGGACTGGTGATGGCGATGGACACCGGGTTCAAGGCGATGCAGAAATCGCAGGACCGGCTGATGCACAACCGCCGCGTTACCGGCACGGAGCGCGTAATGGAAGAGCAAGTCGCGGGGCTCGTTCCGGTGTCGGCGCCATGCCTGGGGAATAGTCCGGACGCGCCGGGGGCGCAGAAAGTGACGTTTTTCGAGGGCCAGCCACAGTCCATGCGCTTCGTATCGACGTTTTCTCTGCAAGATGGCGGGCGCGGAGTGCCCCGGATTCTCGAGTATCAGGTGGCGCCGATCGAGGACGGGGTCGGCGTCCGGCTGGTGTTAAACGAGCGGATTTACGGCGGGCCATACGCCGCGGGCGTGTTGTGCACAGGCTTCCAACCGAATGTGGAGGGCCAGCAGATGCCGGCCTACCGGCCGATCGAAGTCGGACCCGGTTCGTTCGTGCTCCCCCACCCGCTCGCCCCC
>JAJYKC010000039.1 GCA_021788955.1 Acidobacteriota bacterium | reverse complement strand
CACCTTCGAGTAGTTCGACAACGGATGCCCGTCGAAAATCGCCAGGTCGGCGTCCTTGCCTACTTCAATCGAGCCCACGCGCGAGTCGATCTCGAGTTGCTTCGCCGGATTGATCGTAATCATGGAGAGCGCTTCGGTTTCGCTCATGCCGCCGTACTTCATCACCTTCGCCGCTTCGTCGTTTAGATGCCTCATCAGTTGTTCGGAATCCGAGTTCAGGCTCACGAGCACACCCTTCCGCGCCATGATCGCGGCGTTGTACGGAATCGCGTCGTTGGCCTCTTCCTTGTACCCGTACCAGTCGCTGAACGTCGAGGCGCCCGTGCCGTGCGCCGCGATCTCGCCGGCCACCTTGTAGCCTTCCAGCACGTGCTGCAGCGTGCGGATCTTGAAGCCATAATCGTCGGCGATCTTCAGCAGCATCAGAATCTCGTCGGCCCGGTAGCAGTGCGCGTGCACCAGCCTCTTGCCTTCGAGCACTTCCACCAGCGGATCGAGTTTCAGGTCTCTCCGCGGCGGAATCGCCTTCTCGTCCCGCGCCACGGCCGCGCGATAGCGGTTCCACTTCGCCTGATAGATCTTTGCCTCGTTGAACGCTTCGCGAATCGTATCCGCCACGCCCATCCGCGTCGCCGGATACCGCAGGTTTGTGCTCCGAAACATTGATGGATTTCCCTGCCGCTTCGGATTCTCTCCGAGCGCAAACTTGATCCCCGGCAACGCGCCCTGAAACGGTAGCTCGGCAGCCGTCTTACCCCACCTCATCTTGATCACCACCGTCTTCCCGCCGATCGCGTTCGCGCTGCCGTGAAGAATGTTTGCCGTCGTTACGCCCCCGGCGAGCGCGTCGTAGATGTGGATGTCTTCCGGATTCAGCGTGTCCGGAATCCCCACCATCGACGACACAGATACGCTGCCTTCGTTCACCGCCTCCGTCGCGATGTGCGAATGGCAGTCGATGATGCCGGGCATCACGTACAGTCCCGCCGCATCTATCACCGTCGCACCCGCCGGCGCGTCCACCGTCTCGCCCACTTCCACGATCTTGCCGTCGCGAATCAGAATCGAACCCTTCTGAATCGTGCCCTTCGTCACCGTGAGGATCGTCGCGTTGCGGATCACCATCGTCTCCGCCCGCACCGAAAGCCCAGCAAAAACTATCAACCCCACCGCCACTGCCAGTGCTCTCATTTCGCCACCTCCGGCGCGCGTCCACGTCCATTGGCCGCGGGCGGTGGCATCTCCGGCTCCGGTTCGTATTTCTTCCCGTCCACCAGCACGAACTTCACCTTTGTCTTCTCCTCGAACCAATCCCCGTCGGTGACCGTCAAGTTCGCGATCTTGCCTTTCTCAATCGTCCCCATCCTGTCCGCCACGCCGTAAATCGCGGCCGGCTCGAGCGTCATCGCGCGAAGCGCGTCCGCCCGGTTCAAGCCCGCGTCGAGCGCCCGCCGCATCGCCCGCACCAGCGCCGTTCGCGTCGTCAACCCTCCCGAATAGAACGCGAACGGCACGCCCGCCTTCTGCAGCACCGCCGCCGTTGACGGCGCATTCTGCCGAACTTCCAGGGTTCGAAGCGTCACGTACGCGTTCGGGTCGCCGTCGCGCTCCGCCTCCGGCCACTTCAGGTTGACGAGCACGCCTACATTCGCGCCTTTTAACAAATCGCCCGCGCGAAATCCTTCCGCCATCCCGTACAGCACCGTCTTCCGGCCCAGTTCCTTGCCGAACCGCATCATGCGGTCGATCTCCACCAGCCTTCCCGCCGGCAGCAGAATGCGCGGCGGTTCGAGCACGCCCTCGATCGCCCGGTCGTAGGCCGGCCGCGGCGCTCCCGCCTGATGCTGGTCGTACGCCGTCCGCACCGTCTTGTAGTAGCCTGCGTCCAGATAAAGCTGGCGGATGTAGGCGATGACGCCCATCAGCGATCCGGGGTAACTGCCAAAGCCGTGCGTCTGCGTCGTGATGTACTCAGCCGCCGGCGTCTCTACCACCATGTCCCCCGCCCGCTCGCCGCCTAACTCGATCACCGCTCCCTGCCCGGCGAAGATGCCCTGAGTCGGAAACGAAACCGCGGTCGTGAACCCCGCGCTGCGTAACTCGTGTACATGCGGCCCGTCGGGACGAACCAGATCCGCTGCCCGCAGCCAGCTTTCCGTCGCAGGCCGGTCCTCCGGCCCCTGTGCAGGCGGCGCAGGAGCAGCGCCCGCCCCAGGCGGCGGCCCGGCCGGAGCAGCGGGCCGCACCGCAGGGATTCCCGCATCGTCGAGCGCATCGACAAACCCCGGATAAACCGTCAGCCCCTTGCCGTCGATCACCCACGCCCCTTGCGGAATCGCCACGTTCGGGCCCACAGCTTCAATTACGCCGTCGCGCACAACCAACGTAGCTTGCGCCATCTCGGGCCCACTCACCGGAACGATATGCGCGCCCCGGATCGCGATCAACGAAGGCACGCCGGCCAGAGCAAGCGCAGGAGCAAAGAACCAGATCAGCAGACGGGTCATAGAGATCTAGCTATGGCGTAGACTGTACCAGAGAAGTTACTTCGGCGTCGACGAAGCTTGCCTTTATTCTCTGTGCGGAGTAAGTGCCGTGACTTCCAATGTAAGTCGTCACCGTGCAGGGATGTCCCGCCTGAACATCGGACCTGGGCTCATCGCCTCGGCCGCCGATTAGCGGCTGGCCGCCGTCCAGGTGGGCGTAGGCACTCCCAACTGGCTCGGTGGAGGGTCCCAGCGAATCGCGAACGTGACCCCATGTTGCTCGTTTACCGCGGCGGTCCTGGCGCGATCCAGATCGTCCACCGAAATCTCGCCCGGTGCTCCATCGCTCGCGATGAACCGCAGCCCTGTGCCGCCGTCGAGCCAATAATCTTTCACCACGTACACCGTGCCGTCCTTCAAGATCAATATCGCCAGATCGCTCGCCGGGGCCGTTGCCTGCCCGTTCGCTCCCGAAGACTGAGTCTGCCGGAACGCCGCCAGACGGACCGTGGTTGGCGCCAGGGGCGCAGGCTCACTCAGAACCCTAGGCGGTACGGTCAATTGGCGTGGGAGGTCGCTGTCGGGCTTAAGCCGGCTGGACGACAAGGCCGCCCGCGAGGGGGTTTCACCGGGGACGATCACATCCTCCATCAGCTTCACGGTCATGCGGGTCTCTTGTCTCAGAGCGGGCCGGGGGCCGCGCTCGGGCAGCGTCGCTACCTTCCAAGGCCACAGGGGAGGAAACAGCCACTCCACGGCGTCACGGGTCGCATGCCCCGACCCGTGGATCCGTCCCTTCTTGCCCACTCGCAGCCCTTTCACATTCACCACCTTCGCCGAAATTGGAATCACGGTGTCTGGCCATGCAACCAGACGGTCAAACCTCAACTCCATCCACCCTTTTCCTATGAAGTGTCCCGGCTCCCGGTCGTCCTCAAGACGCCCGGCCAGGTAAACTCCGTAAGGAATCGCTGAGCGGCCAAACACTCCGATCGAGCTGGCATAACAGAGTAGAGGATCGCCGATTTCCGCCGTCCCGGACGAAAAATCCGGCTCAGAAACCGTACACTCAACCAGGGTGCCCGCCGGTACGATGGTATCTCCATGGGCCTTAGCAGCAGTCAGGAAGAAGACGGGAAGCAAAGCGATCGGAAATAAATCGCGCAAGCCACGCATATCACACCTCCACGTGCAGCGCATCTAATTAACTCGCCGTCGAGATGTGAATTGCTTCCGGCGGGATATTGTCGCCGGCGCGACAAACACATCTTTCGCGCCACGCGACCAACATTATGCGCCTTAGAATGCACCCCGTCAATCCGCCGGACTGGGCCGGACAAACACGAGCAAAAAGATAAGCAAAGAGGGCCAAGCGCGCAGCCGGCCGCCCAGTCCCGGCCTTTTACGGCAACGTCACGGTATAGACGTTCAGCCCCTGCGATGTCGGCGCCAGCAGATACTCGGTCGTCCCGTTGGTCAGCACGAGGATGCTGCTTAGCCCCCACGCCGTCGTCACCGGATACACCACGGGGCTCGAAAGCGTCCTCGCGTCCACGATCATGAGCGTCGCCGGCCCGCCCAGGTCCGTCGCGGGAGGCTGAGTTACCAGCGCGAAGAACTGCCCGCCCAGGCCCTGCAGGTAGTAAGTCCCGTTGGTCTGGATGTTTGTTACCGTCGTGCCGATCGACGTGATGTTTTCGAAATCCGCCGCTGTGTCCGTGTTAGTCATATACGCGGTCGTCAGGGTCAGGTCACCGGTGTAGGCGAAGTTCGCCGCCCCGGTCGCGGGGTCGGTAATCCCCGGATTGCGGATGTTGGCCGTGTTCCCCGCGATCAGCAGCAGGTTCGGTTCGCCGGGCAGCGCGAACTGATACCCGAAGCCAGTAAACACCGCGGCGGAACTTGTCACTAATTGCACGACGGGCGTAGGCAGCGAGATGTTCGACACATCCACAACGGTGAGCAAAGCGTTGCCCGTCGTCGTATTCAGCGCCGTAGTCCCGCAGATGTACGCCGCGATCGGGTTGTAAAGCTGATTCTGCGGCACCACCAGCCCGTTCGGCTTCGGATTCGACTCCGAACTCGCCGGATATCCCGCCGTCAGGTTCAGGAACGAAAGAACCGCCGGATAAGTCGGACTGTTGAACGCAAAGGTGAATAGGTCGCCGTACTGCGCCGTGATATTCAGCTTGTTGTCGAACGTGTACCAGTTCGTCGTCGAAACCGAATACGGCCCAGTAAAGCTAAGGCTGGTCACGTTCTGCAGCGCAATCCCCGAGCTAGGATTGCTGTAGAGCGGCGGCTGGGCCACAAACACCGGCTGCAACGGCGATGCCAGGCTATAGACGAGATAAGATGCGACCCCGGAGATCTGGATCGCGTCCACGAGGATGGGCAAGCCGGTCGAGTTGTTCAACGCGCAGATCCCTCCCCCGCCGAGCAGCACCGAATCGCCGAACTCGCCCACATAGGAAAACGAAGTCAGATCGATAAGCGAGATGCGCTGCGGCGAGCAGACGTAAGCCAGCGTGTCGAGCACATTCAAGCTGCTGGTCAGGCCGTTGGCGAACGGTGCTCGCGAGGTCAGCGACAGCACCGAAGCAGGCGCAGTCCCCGACCCGGAAACCGCAAGCTGCGCCGACGCGCTCACCAGTCCTCCGATCGTGACGCTCAGCGGATACGTACCCGCCGCCAGCGTCGACGGCACCTCGATGTTGGCCTGCGCCAGTCCGGCGAATCCCGGTGACAGCCCCAGAAAACTCACCTTCGCGCTCACCCCGCCGATGCTGGCCGAATACTTCGCCGTCGCCTGCGCCAGTGGAGTTGCCGGCGTCGCCGCTCCATCGGCCACCGGATTGTCCACCGGCCCGATCCCCGTCAGATACACGCTCACCGTCGACCCCGCCGCCGCCGGATTCTTCGACGTGATCGCCTGGTAATCGGTACTCTGCGCCGCCGCGTTGTTCGAGCTGTCCTGGAAAATCCCCGGCGCCTCCGGCGTAACCGTGAAGAGGAATGCCGTGCTCGAACCTCCCGACGACGAGCTGACAATCAATGAAGACGTCCCTGCCCCGAGCGCCCGCGGCACCTGAAAATTGATCTGCGCCGGGCTCGCATAGAGCAGCGGCACGGCCGCGCCGTTGATCAGCACCCGCGCTCCGCCCAGCGTCGTAGGCAAGGGAAGTCCACTCGCCGAAGCGGTCGAATTCGCCAGACTCGACCCGAAAATCGTAGCCAGCGACCCTGGCGCCACCCTGGGCCCATAACTGGCCGCGTCCGTCACCGAGAAAACGGTGATCTGGCCGTAAACACCTGCCGCGGAAGCGGCGATCCATAAAACAATCGAAGTGACTCTCAAATAAACATGACGCAAAGAGTTGAAGAATGGTTGAAACGCGGGCATTCGTTCCCGGATCGGTCCGGGCGGCGCTGGTCTGATTTTACGAGAATTACCCGGTCCGGCCTTGGGAGGCTCTAGGCTGCCGGTGGCAATCGATTCAGCGCACTGGCGATCGCTTCCAGCAGTTGCCTCGCCTGAAAGGGCTTCGCCAGATATCCATCCATCCCGGCCGCCAGACAACGCTCGCGGTATTCGCCGGTTGCGTGGGCCGTAAGCGCCACGATCGGCAGGCGGCGGCCCAAAACGCGCTCGTGCTGCCGGATCGATGCCGTCAGACCGAATCCGTCCAGGCCCGGCATCTGCAGATCCACCAGCGCCACGTCGAACGGCGCCGTCCCGTTAGCATACGCCTCGAACGCTACCTGTCCATCCGAAGCCGCCAGCACGCGGTGTCCTTCGGCCTCGAGCAGTCGCACAATAAGACGCTGGTTTACCGGGTTGTCCTCGGCCAGCAAAACGCGCAGAGGCTTGCTGGTCCAGATCGGCGCCGCATGAGCGCGTGCCGGCGCGGCCGGACTGGACGCCTCTTGCACTGGTACCACGCCGAACTTCGCCGTGAATTCAAAGCAGCTTCCGTGCCCGGCCTCGCTCTCCACCCGAATCCCACCGTCCATCCGCTTCACCAGTTCCGCAGCGATCGACAGCCCCAAGCCCGTCCCCGAGTGACGCCGCGTCAGGGATCCGTCGGCTTGCACGAATGGCTCGAAAATCAAATTGAGTTTGTCCGCCGTAATGCCGATGCCGGTGTCGCGGACCGAGAAACCAAGCACCACGCGATCGGTCCCTCTCGACTCCACCACCGCGCGAACGCGCACCGAACCCGCGTCCGTAAACTTCACCGCGTTTCCAACGAGGTTGAGAAGCACCTGGCGCAGACGCACCGGATCACCCAGCAATGTCGAGGGGACGTCCGGATCCACCTCGCTCGATAACTCGATTCCCTTCCGCGCAGCCCGCACCGCGAGCGTGCCCAATGACGTCTTCATTTGCTCGCGCAGATCGAATACCGACGCGTGAATCTCAAACCGTCCGGACTCGATTTTGGCGAAGTCCAGAACATCGTTCACCACCGAAAGCTGATTCTCCGCCGACGTCCGCGCCAGGTTCAGAAACTCGCGCTGTTCCGGCGTCATCTCCGAACTAAGCACCAGTTCGAGCATCCCCAGAATGCCGTTCAGCGGCGTCCGCAACTCGTGGCTCACGTTGGCCAGAAACTCGCTCTTCGTCCGGTTCGCGCTCTCGGCGGCTTCCTTCGCCGCCCGCATCGCCTCTTCGGCGCTCTTGCGTTCCGTGTTGTCCCGCATCACCACTACGCCCGCCACCGGATCGCCCCCGCCGATCGACACCGGCCGCGCATTGCACAGCAGCCATCTTCCCTCCGGATGCGCCCCGTTGGAGACGTAAATCTCCATATCGTCCACGCTCTCCCCGCGCGCGGCCCGGCAACTCGGCAATTCGTCGTCCTGCAGCGGCGTGCGCCGGTCCGGGTGGTACAGTCCCATCGCGCGCGACCGCTGCCCTACCTCCCGCTCCACCGCGAACCCACACAGCCGGTCCGCCGCCTCGTTCACCAGCAGTAGCTTTCCGAAGCGGTCCGCCACCAGCACGCCATCGCCGATGTGCCCTAGAATCGCCTCGAACAGTGCGCTCTGGCTTTTAAGCCGCTCCTCCGCCGCTTTCCTCGCCGAGATGTCGCGCACGAACGCATTGAAGCTCCATCCTGAGCGGGTTTGAATCGCTGTAACCGACAGCTCGATCGGAAACTGCGTGCCGTCCCGGCGCAGCGCCGTTACCTCCACCCGCCGGTTCAGCATCGGTCCGCCACCCGTCTGGGGAAACCGCGCGAGGCCCGCCTTGTGAAGCGGCCCCGCCTCGGGAGGAATGATTGTCTCCGCCAGAGGACGGCCCAGCACCTCCTCCCGCGACCAGCCGAAGATCCGCTCCGACTGTGCGTTCCACCGCGTCACCCGGCCGGCAGCATCCGTCTCAATCACCGCGTCGAGCGCATTTTCCATGATCAGCCGCGTCCGCTCGTCGTGGCTGCGCTGCGTGTCCTCGGCCCGCTTCCGCTCGATGAACTGTCCCAGCCTCGCCGCAACGCTCTCCAGCAGCCGCCGCAATCCTTCATCGAGCGGCCGGCAGTTCTTGCAGAAAACGGCCATCGCAGCCCAGTCGCTCTCGCCCGCCGACACCGGGAGCATCGCTCCCGATCGCAGACCCAAGCTCACCAGCCCCTTGGCGAACTCCGGCTCCTGCGAGAAATCGGTCACCCACACCGGAGCCCGCCTCGCAATTGCCTTCTCAAGAAACTGATCCGACGGCGACAACGCCGTATACGGATCCACCGCCGGAAACCCCTCGCTCGCCCAGAAGTACGCGCAGCCGAACTGGTCCCCACGCACTGGCGCCGACCATCCGGCCGCATACTCGAAGCCCAGGCGCTCTCCCAAGGCGCGAAGCACGCGTGGCACCGCCTCCGGCACCGTCGCCGCCTCGGCCAGAATCGCCGTCACCTCCCGCTCGCACTCCTCGCGCCGCTTCGTCCGCCGCTGCTCGGTTACGTCAATCGACGCCACCAGCACCGCCTTGCGGCCTTCCTCCACCTCCATCGTCTCGGTCATAATTTCTACATCGATCAGCCGCCCGTCTTTCAGCCGGTGACGCCAGTCGCCCAAATGCTGCACGCCCGCGCCGAGAGTCCGAAGCGCCTCCTTGAGCCGCTCCCGCTCTTCCTCCGGCCGGATGTCCAGCACCGTCATCCGCAGAAGCTCTTCCCGCGAGTAGCCGTACTTGGCGACCGCCGCGTCGTTCGCTTCGATGTAGCCCAGCGTCTCGACGTCGTACAGAAACATCGGCAACGGACTGTTCTCAAATAACAGCCGGTACCTTCGCTCGTACTCGCGGTGCCGCTCCTTTTCCGCGCGCAACGCCGCCTCGGCTTCCTTGTGCGCCGTGATATCGGTGGCCACCGCCGAAAGACGCCGCACCTTGCCCCCGCCCTCCCGCCACGGAACGAGGCGAAGTGAGATCCACCCCACGCTTCCCCCGGGCCGGCTAATCCGGCACTCCAGCGACTGAGTATCCCCTGCCGCTGCTGCCGCGACGGCTTCTCGCACGCGCCCGCGTTCCTCCGGAACGAACGTGTTGATCCACAACTCGCCGTCGCCGATCACCGCCGACCGCGAAGTCTGCCAGATCTTCTCGAACGCGGGACTCGCGTACACCGCCCGCCCTGCGCCGACGTCGTAGACCACGAGGGCGTCGTGAAAATGCCACACCAGATCGCCCATCTGCCGCTCGACGCTGTCAAGCAACGGGTCGCTTCCCTCCGGGGCTGGGCTCGCCGCAAGCGCCTTCCACAGAGGTTCCAGGTCCGGCTCGCCCTCCTCGAATCGGATCGGCGAACCTCTCCGCCCCTCCAGTTCGCTCTCGGCAAGCAAAAACACCCGCGCGCCGCCGCCTCGCGACGCTCCGAGCAAATCTGCCAGAACCTGTTCTCTCCCGACAGCGGGATCGACGATTAACGCGTCAAACCGCTGCCCGGAAAGCGCCGCGAGTTGCTGAGCCGTGTGTGCCGCCTCGATCTCGATCGCACAGCTCGACCTTGCTGAAAGCGCCGCCCGAAGCTTCCTCTCCCGCTCCGACTCCGGCGCAGCGATCAGGATCCGATAAACGGCCTCGCCTGGTCCTGCCATGTTGAATCAATTCAAAGAGTAAGTCTGCGCTGCAACAGACCCCTAGCCATTGGGGGGTTCCTGCGACCCTTGGGGCGTCGCAGTACTCCATCATTATACGTTGCCTCAGCTTCGCTGCAATAGGCATTAACCGCCCCAGCCGCACCACCAGAACCTAAGTCCCAGGAAG
>JAJYKC010000038.1 GCA_021788955.1 Acidobacteriota bacterium | reverse complement strand
TGCCCGGAAACAAGAATTAATTCGCCCCAGTTGTTGGTGAGCGGATTGTACAAAGCGAGACCCGAACCCTTCACGCCCGGCAGCGCATTCAGCCCCGACTCGATCCTTCGATAAATTGCCTGTAACTTAGGCAGCGTGTAAGTTGCCGGCGGCTGATTCAGCGAAATCACGACCCGCCCCTCCGTCCCGTACCCAAAGTTCTGATGCTCCAGTTTGTTCAGACTGCGCCCGAGCATTGTTGCGCCGGCAACTAACACGACCGACAGCGCCGTTTGCACCACGAGCAGCGCCTTGCGAGCAAACCCCGAGTGATCCGTCGTGCTCCGCCCGGAGCCGCGCAGCGCGTCCACCGGATCGGTCCGCGTGGCGAACCACGCCGGCGCCGCGCCGAAAATCACCCCGGTCAGCAGGGCCAGTGCGAACGCGCACATCAGCACCAGCGGGGATGGAATTACGCTGATCGGAAGGAAATGGGCGTTTCGGAACGCGAGCATCAGCAGCAGGCGCGCGGCTCCGGCCGCCACCACCAACCCCGCGATGCACCCTCCGATCGACAGCAGGACGCTTTCCACAAGCGCCTGCGCGACGATTTGCCGCCGGCTCGCTCCGATCGCCATCCGCAGAGCCGTCTGCGTCCGCCGCGCCACGGCCCGCGCCAGCAGCAGATTTGCTACATTCGCGCAGGCGATCAGCAGGACCATGCCGCATACCGCCAGCAGAATCTGCAGGCTGCGCCCATACTCTTCCTTCATGGCCGCCACGCCGGCGCCGGCCGGAACTACGTTAAGCGTCTGCTTTGGAAGAATTCTCTGAATGTCCGCCATCCAGTTCGGCGGATAACCTGAGTCGTGCTCCATCCACTGCCGGAGAATGACGGTCAGCCGCGGCGCTATGCCGTTCGTTGAAGCGCCAGGACGGAGGCGCCCGATCATCCGGAGCCATGCGCCCATTGGTTGCCGCAGCAGCGTGCTCTGGCCGGCGATCATCGGCTCCTGTTGAATCGGAATCCAGATGTCCGGCGGATCCCCTTCGAGCATCTCGCCGAAGAAACCCGGCGGTGTCACACCAATCACCGTGAAGGAATGCCCGTCGATGGTGAACGTGGATCCGACCACCGAAGGATCGGACCCATACGTCGACTGCCAGGTGTGATGACTCATCACCACTACAGGCGCCGCCGACGGCCGGTCGTCCTCCGGTGTCAACAACCGCCCTCCATATGCCTTCACGCCGAGTGTGGAGAAATAGCTTCCGGTCACATACTCCGATTGCAGAGGAATTGCCGGCGCCGCTACGCCTTCCCGCCGCACGTTCAGCCGTCCTCGGCCAGCCTGAAACGCCGTCACGTCTTCGAACTCCGGCGTCGCAGCCTTCAGACGTTCATAGAGCGGGAAGGAGAACATGCCCCACTGTTCCTGCGGCCCGCCCTCCACGCAGCAGTCGCCCCCGTCGCCAACCCGATACAGCGCCGCCGGATCCGCGACGGGCAGCGAGCGCAGCATCACCGCGTGAATCAGCGTGAAGATGGCGGTTGTCCCGCCGATACCTAAAGCCAGCGTGAGCATCGCGGCTGACGTGAATACCGGCGCCTGCTGGAACTGCCGTAAGGCGTAGCGGAAACTTCGGAGCATCGTCTTTGGTTCAACCCTGCTGACTATTACGGGCTTTCGCTGAAAGAGTTTCACGAAAAATTACAAACCCGCGAGATCCGATAGCGCCCGGTATGTGACAAAATCGTCATCACGCCCATGGATCGACGAACCTTTCTCACTGCGGCCCTCGCCGCTGCCGCCGCGCCCGCCCTCCGCTCCGACAACAGTCCGCTCTGGGGTGGACCCGTCCTCGACACCCACCTTCACCTCCGCCGCGATCCGGACGCCTGCTTCACTCACATCCAGGGCTGCGGGGTCACCAACGCCGTCTTACTTACGCGCGCCCCCGACGAGGCCAAGGCAATCGAGGAGATCAAGCGCCGGCCCGGCCACTTCGTCCGCTCCGTCTCCGCCAACCCGGCCGATGCCGGCGGCGTCGATGCGATCCATGCTGCACTGAAGCAAGGCGCCGTCAGCATCGGCGAGCTGAAATATCATGTTGCGCTCGACTCCGCGGAAATGCGCCGCGTCTACGACGTGGCCGCCGAAATGAATGTTCCTGTCATGGTGCACATCCAGACCTTCCCGCACTTCGACGGCGAACTCCCCTATAACACGGGCTATGAGCACTTCGACAAGGTGCTCCTAGCACACCCGAAAACCAATTTCCTCGGACACGGCGACCTTTTCTGGGCCCACATCAGCGCCTATGTCCCCACCGACCGCGCCTATCCGTTAGGCCCGATTAAGCCCGGCGGTCTCACCGACAAGTGGCTCACCGAGTTCCCCAACCTCTACGCCGACATGTCAGCCAACTCCGGAAATAACGCCCTTTCGCGCGACCCGGAATTTTCCCGCGGCTTCCTCGATCGCCATCAGGACAAACTCGTCTTCGGCAGCGACTGCAGTTGCACCGATGGCCATGGCGGCGGCATCTCGCAAAACAACAACCCGGAAGCCGCCCGCCTGGCCGGCAAATGCGTGGCGCGCGAAACTCTCGCTCTTACCCAGCGGCTCGCCTCGCCCACGGTGTTCCGCAAAGCCACCTGGGAAAACGGCACGCGCCTGTTCCGGCTCTCATTCGCTTAGCAGCCCTCTTTCTTCTTTTTCGGACTTGCCGTGCCCCCTGCGGGTGCGATTGGCGGCGCGACCGGCGGAGCGAGTACCGGCATTGGTTGCGCCGCGGCGGAGGCCACGCCCGTCTGAGGTGTCCCGCCGAAGTACTGCGCTACCTGGGATAGCCGCGCGACATCGTTGGCGCTCGTCTCCGGCCCGGCTTTCGGATAGAGAACCTGATCCCGCCACCCGTTCAGGCCGCCGGCCAGCAGATACACCGACCTGAACCCCTCAGCCTTGAGAAGAAACCACGCCTGCGCGGCCTCGGCGCCATCATCCGAGCAAAGCACCAGCGTTTGATTCCTGGGTGCGACATCGGCGGTCAGCGACGCCAGCGGCACATTCTGTGCGCCAGGGATGTGATAAGTCCCGTAACTCGCCGGGGTCCGCAGGTCGACAAGCGTGAAATCGTTACGCCCCTGGATGATCCAATCAGCTAGTTTCGCCGGGGCGACCGCCTGAGCGCGCGCAGCGCCAAGCGCGAGGTCCCGCGTGTCGACTTCAACCGTATTCCCACGGTATGGGTTTCCCAGCACCACCGCCAGCACGCCCGCAACCGCGAACGCGCCCGCCAGCCGCCGCACCGGCGTCAGCCGCCACGGCATGGCGGTCAGCGATCCTTCCGCATCCGGCGCTGTGCCTGTGGTCTTCTTCTCGGCCCACTCCGCCACGGCAAACGCCACCAACGCCATCAGCACCACGGCCAGCACGAGCACCCCGTAAGGCAGATGGAAGAACGCCGGTAGAGTCACCTGCCCGAGAGACGTCGAATGTAGAAAACCTTCCAGAGGCCGGGAAATCTCACCGAACACCAGAAGTCCGGCGAACATCCCGGCGATGTACACCATCCCGTCCACACGTCCGCTCGCCGCCGACACGCACGATGTGCCTGGACAGTACCCACCAATGACGAACCCGACCCCCAGCAGCAGCCCGCCGACAATCTGGGGAACCACAAACGTCGGGACCAGGTACACCATCGAGAGGTCGACAAACCCGACGCGCGCCAGCAGGTAGAGCCCCGTCATCGCCGTGATGATTGCCGTGAACATTACTTTCAACACGGCCATGTCCGTGAAATAGAACTGCGCCGCGAGTTTTCGCGCGCTCCCGAAGCCACCGCGCTCCAGGAAGAAGCCGAACCCGATCCCGATCACAAACGCGATGATCAGGCTCACCTCATCGCCAAACATTCCGTATTTGTAAAAAGGCGCGTACATAGGGTTATCTCCACTGCTTCCGGAAAAAGTGAGCGACGGCGTACGCGCCGCCAAAGACGCTGAGCATAAATGCCCAACTTCCCACGTTGAGCAGAGCCCCTCCGGTAAGAGCCTGCCCACTCGTGCATCCAAGCGCGATCTTGGCGCCGACCGCCATGATCGCCCCGCCAGTGAACGCCAGCGCCAAGCGCGGGCCTGAGGCGATTTGCGGACCCTTTTCGATGAGGAATCGCAACCGGTGGCCCAGCGCCGCCGAGAGGAATCCTCCCGCGAAGACCCCGAGCACCTCGAACACCAGCCAGTCCTTCAGCGGGTTCCTCGTCCCATCGCCCAGATACTCGGCGTAGAACGAATTGTGCTCGGCATGCGCGGGAGCGACAGCATGAACCGCCGCGGCCGTCGCCGTTGTGAACGCGCCGGAAGCACCAAGGCCGCGTCCCATGATGACGAACGCCGAAAGCAGCACCAGTCCCAGACCGAAGCCGGCCCAGTACGGGTTCCAGTAAGGTTGCGGATTGTCGTGAACAGAATCCATACGAAATGTTCCTTTCAGTTGAGCGCCTCAAACCAACGGCTTGCCTGGCCGGCCGAAACCAGGATCACGCGCAGGGCGAAGCCGCCGAACATAACCAGCAGGGAAGGGGCCAGCGTGTGGCGGATGCGGTGGGCCAGTTCGAGTGTTTGCAGCAACAGGGGTATCGTGATCCCCAGCCCCACGACCAGCACCCAGAACGGCGCCGCGTAAGGACCGGTCAGAAGCAACCCGGCCGCGCGGTGATGTACGGCCGTCGAGGTGACGTGGCCGAGCAGAAACAACCCGAGTAGCGACACCTCGACGGTCAGAAAGCTGTTATCCGCGCTTGCCAGGATCGGTGCGGCCGAAGGATCGAGCGGGCGCGCCTGCGAGATCCGCGCCACCGCCGACAGCAGGAAGTCCACAAACGCCGGCCGTTGCGCGCTTGGCATCGTCAACACGTGGATTCCGTGCAGCAGAGCGGCTGCCGTCGAAAGGCCGGAGAATAGAAACAGTGGCCCAAGCACGGCGCTGTTCCACAGAGGCCGCCCGCTCAGAGTGCTGAGCAGGATGCCTGTGTAGACACCCAGCGAAGCCCCGAGAGCGGTGTTTGCCAGGCCGATGCCGAGTATCAGCCGGGGCCGCGCCAGAATGTAGTCGCTCATCGTCGTCAGCACCGGGTACCGCATGGTCACCGCCGGGATTGCCTCCGGCAGATGCGCCAACGCATTCGCCGCCAGTGCCGGGTACACGAGCAGCAAAATCCATGAGCCCCACGACATCGGCGAGGTCGGCTGGAACGTGGTGTAGAGCCGCCATACGTGCATCTTGTGCGAAAGATCGAGGAACAACGCCAACATGCCCAGGCTCAACGCACCTAGCCCGATGAGTGGGCCCACCGTGCAGCAGGCCAGGTCTTCCCGGGATTTGGGCCGAATAACAAGAAGCCGGATGCCCGCGATAATCATCAAGCCGCCGACCAGTCCGCCCAGAAACAAATACACCGGGATTTGCCACTCCCAAACGTGGAAGATCGGATCGATCAGGGGATTGTGACGCGTATATGTAAGTTCAGTCATGGCGCCTCACGTGAGATAGAAAATGTTCGGATTCGTACCCGCTTCCGGAAGAAGCGTGTGATGATTGCGCGATGCGAGCAAGCGGCTCACTTCGCTCCGCGGATCGTCCAGGTCGCCGAAATGCATGCAATGCGTCGGGCATACCGAGACGCACGCCGGGTCGAGCCCTCGCTCAACCCGATGAATACAGAACGTGCATTTGTCGGCGTAGCCATCCGGGTGGATGAACCGTGCGTCATACGGGCAAGCGGCCAGGCACGCCTTGCAGCCGATGCACAAATCGTGGCTCACCAGCACCACGCCTCCCAGTTGATGCACGTGGCTCGCACCCGTGGGGCAGCAGGCGACGCACGGCGGGTTCGAGCAATGATTGCATCGCTCCGAGCGCAGTTCCAGATGCAGCGTCGGAAACTCGCCGTGGACCTCTTCCGCGATCCAGTCCCGGGTGTATCCTTCCGGTACGTTGTTCTCCGTCTTGCAGGCGACCACGCAATCCTGGCAGCCCACGCAGCGGTGCGTGTCGATCACCATGGCGAAGCGCGACATCGTCAGGCCTCCTTCTCGATCGTCACGAAGTTGACGTTCATCCCTGTGCCGCCCATCAGCGGGTCGTTCTTATACCGCGTAATCAGGCCCGCGTCGCTCGCTCCCTTGCCGTAAGCGCTCCGAAGGGCCTTCGAGGTGTGCCCGAAGCCGTGGACCATGAACACACAGTCCGGCCGGATGCGCTCGGTCGCTTTCAGCTTGATGGGATTACTAAGCTTTCCGTCCTGATTGCGCAGACGCACGTAGTCGCCGGATTTGAGATCGAGTTTTTGCGCCTCGCGCGCGTTCAGCCACAGCGAATTCTCACTCATGACGTCGCTCAGCAGCGGGTTCGTCTGCGTCCGGCTGAACGAGTGCACGGGTGCGCGCCCGAACAGCAGCCGGTAATAACCCGGCGGCCCAGGATCGGGACGGGTGTACTTCGGCACCGGATCGAACCCGGCCTGCGCGAGCTGCGTCGAGTAAAACTCGATCTTCTTCGAAGGCGTGTCGAACTGCGCCGGCGCGCCGTCCTCAAAATAAACCGGCGGCTGTTTGCCCCGGATAATGCCATTTTTTTTGAGCTGCTCGTAGCTGTAGCCGCCCGCCGTGAGCCGGTGCTCGAGATACTCGTCGATTGTCTTCCACGGGTAGTACGCGCCCAGGCCCAGTTTCTCCGCGAGCCGCCTGGCGATCCACCAGTTCGGTTTCTGATTGTCGGGCGCCGGCACCACCGGCTGCCGCAGCGCGATGAACGGCTGCCGGAACAACTCCGGGTTCATCTCGTCGTGCCGCTCCAGGTACACCGACTCCGGCAGCACTACGTCGGCCCAACCGGCGATCTCGCTCGGAATTACGTCCACCACCACCAGCAGGTCGAGCTGCCGGATCGCGCGGATCGTCTCGTCCTGGTTTGGCAGCGAGTTGATCAGATTCGTCGCGTACACCATCCAGCCCTTGATCGGATACGGCTGACCCGTGATCGTGGCTTCGCGGACCGAGGTGCTGATATCTTCGTTCGCGAAAGGAAACTTGTTCGACATCGCCCGCAGAGCTGGCCGCGAAGGCTTGGGCACCGCTGGATACGGATAGCCGGGCACGTCCATGCTCGATGGGATATAGAAGCCGCCCTTGCGGCCCCAACTCCCCAGCAGCGCATTCAGCAGCGCGATGGCGCGTTCCCGCTGCGTGTCGTCGCCGTACCAGTTCGAGTGCCGACCGGGATGCACGAGCGTCGCCGGACGGTACCGCGCCATCTCGCGCGCCGTTGCGCGAATCGTTTCCGGCTCGATCCCCGTTTCCGGGTACGCCCATTCCGGCGTGTAAGGAACAAGGGACGCGGCAAACTGCTCGAATCCGAATCCGTACTTGTCGACGTACTCCTTGTCGTAGAGCTTTTCCGACACGATGACGTTCATCCATGCCAGCAGCAGCGCCAGGTCCGTTCCCGGCTTTACGGGCAGATAGAACTTCGCCTTCGACGCCGCGACCGAGAACCGCGGATCGGCGACGATGATCGACGCCCCGCGTCCGACGGCATTGGCGAATTCCTGCACTTGCGTGTTGTGCATGTTCTCGCCGAGGTGTGAGCCGATCAGCACCAGGCACTGGGCATTTTCGATGTCGGTGCGCTCGGGTGAGCCTACATCGTCGCCGAAGGTAAGACGGAAGGCAGTATCGCGCGGCCCGCGGCACTGCGCGAACGACGGCGCCGCGATGTTCACCGCGCCGTAAGCCTTGAGCGTGTGCTTCAGGAACGTCCCGCCGATGCCGTGCACGAACGCCGCCATCGATTCGGGCCCGTAGTTGGTCTGGATCGCGCGCATCTTCGACGCTAGGAAGTCGAGAGCTTCCTCCCAACTCACCGGCCGCCACACTTCCCGCCCGCGCTCGGAGGCCCGCAGCAGAGGGGTCCGCAACCGGTCGGGGTCGAAATGCGCCCCGACGCCGCCGGTACCGCGCGGGCATAGCCGCCCGCGGCTTAGTGGATCGAGTGGATTGCCTTCGATCTTCCACAACCTTCCGTCGCGAACCGTCGCGATCGCCCCGCACTTCCAGAAACATAGGTCGCAGTAAGTTGGCACTCGCCGGATGCCCTTCTCTCCCGGCGTTTCGTACACCGCATGGAGCGCGCTCCCCGCGGCAGCGCCGGCCGCGATCGTGGCGGCGCTGATCTTCAGAAAACTCCGCCGGGAAACGGGGTTGTCGGAATCAGTGCGCATGAATGGTAACCTCCCCTTGGCTCGCCGCCCATTCGGGCAGAATGCATTTGCGTGAAAGCTTCGCGCGATAATCCACGAAGTGCGTGAATACGTTCGCTACGCGTGTCTCGCTCTCTTTGTGGCATTGAAGGCACGCCCCGACGAGCAGAATCCGGCGCTGTTCTTCGAGCGTGAACGGGCGTCCGGCGCCGAGAGCGGCGGCATCGGGCGAAGGTTCTTGCAGAAAGCGAATCCAGGCGTCGCGCGGAAGTCCGTCCGGCGCGAGAGGAAAGGCTGGCGTAAAACGCCACTCCGCCGAACCATTGCGAACAACATACTCCAGACGGCCGCTTCCGTAACCGAGCGCCGCCGGGTCCGCGTGGCACGACACACAGGATCGCGATTTCGCCGAAGTCGTGTGCGGCGAAACCGCCGCAAAATACCGATGCAAGTCCGATCGCACTCCCGCCGTTTTCCGCGGCAAATCAAGGGCCAGAATCATCCCCGGCGCGAAAGGGACGACCCGCTCGCCCGCGCCGCTCAGGCGGGCCACTCCGAGCACCGGCGGAGCGGCAACAAAATCGCCGCCCTGCTCCTGCCACGCTCCTTTACGCTCCTTGCCGTCGATGTAGTCGAACGCTGTCTCTGCCCGGTCGTAAGTCGTGTGGCAAGTAACGCATTGCGGCGCCCATGCCGTGTGGCACGTGCGGCATTCCATGCGCGGATGCATGGCCTGCGCGCGGGCGCATGCCGCTGAAACCGGCTTCAACGGCAGCATCCGAGCCGAGCCTTTCAACTCGAGCGCCGGCGCACTGCCGGAATCGGAATGGACGTTGGTATACACCGCAGAGGGCGACGCCAGGAACCGCCGCCCCGGAACGTTCACTTTCCTGAGCGCCGCGATAGTCTGCGCTTCCGCGTCGAGCGATGAAAACTCCCGCATGGTAAAGCTCTGTTTGGGGTGACAGTCCACGCACGCGATCTTCACCGCTTCGGCGGCATGCGTGGGCGCCGTGCTCTCCGTTGTCGCCGTGCCCATCACCTCGGCGGCAACGTGGCAGTCCACGCACGCCATGCCCTGCTCGAAGTGAACATCCGGCGCCTGTTTCTCAAACACCCGGCCGTCGGCCAGAACCCGGTAGCGCCCCGCCTCCGCGCGCGCCGGGATCTGCTCCAACAGCGTTTCATGCCAGCCCTCGTAGTTCGTTGCGATGCGCCCCGACCGGCTGTGGCAGCCGAAGCAGGACTGCTCGCCGATCTGGATCGAAATCTCTGGATGGTGCAGCGGCGCACGGGAAAATGGCCGGTTATGGAGTTCGGCGGCGGCCGCCGCGTCGTAACTCAGGTGGCAGGCCGAGCAGCCTCCGCCGCGTGATAACTCGTCCACCGTGGCCGGCACAGGCTTGTCCTGACCCAAATGGCACGAGGCGCAGAGTGTCCGCAGATGCGTGTCCGCCGCCGTGTGTCCCAGCGCGGCTACATTGTAGTGAAGATCGGGGTTCTTCGCTTCTCCAAACACGA
>JAJYKC010000037.1 GCA_021788955.1 Acidobacteriota bacterium | reverse complement strand
ACCCGGTCACCAAGCACCGCCACGCCCCGATTGATTCCCGCCGGCGCGTCCCCAACCACGCCACGGTGCCGTGGCTGCGCGTAGCGCCAGATCTCCCGCCCGCTCGCGGCATCGAGCGCGTAAACGGAGTTTGCCGTTGTCACGTACATCACGCCGCCCACAACCACCGGCGTCACTTCCAGGCTTCCGCCTCCCGGCGCCGGATACATCCACGCCGGCGCGAGGCTCGCGACATTGCTCCTGTCGATCTGCACCAACGGGGAATACCGGTTCCCTCCGAGCACTCCGTGATATGTCGGCCATTCGCCGGGCTTCGGGCTCCGTACCTCATCCCAACTCACCGCGCCCGGCAGCGGCGCCGCCGCTGCGCGGGAGGAAGCCGCGGCGGGCAGGTGCGCCAGAAACGCGATCACGTCCTGGCGCTCGGCCGGCGTCCCCTTCACCGGAGGCATTCCGGACCCCGGTTCCCGCTCAATTGCCGACACCTCGCTCTTCCTCAGCAGGTACAAACGCTTGTCAAAACCCAGCACCTGCAAATCGAACCCACTCTCGTTCTTGACGATCCCGCGCACCTCGCGGCCATCCCGAAGGCGGATCGCCGCAGCTTGATACCCGCTCCCATCGAGCGTCTCCGGATGGCTCAGCGCCTGCTCGATTCGCCCCAGTGTCAGCCGCTCGCCGGCCTGCGTCAGGTCCGGGCCGCGCAGCCCCCCGCGCCCGTTCACGGTATGGCACGCTGAGCAACCGCCCACGCCGAAAAAATACTTCGCTCCGTCTTTCTTTTCTCCCGGCGGATTCGCTTCCACCGCCGGCCGCACCAGCGACCGCACAAATGCCGTCAACTCCGCCAATTCCGTGTCCGGCAGTCTAAACGCCGGCATCCCCGTTCCGGGAATCCCTTTCCGGATCAGATCGCGCACTCCGTCGTCGGTTCCGAGCCGCCCGCTGTCGCCCTGCCCGATTCCCGGCGCACGCTCGCCGCCCGCCGCGTCCGCCCCGTGGCAGCCCGCGCAAACGGATACGAACCGCCTCCGCCCTGCCTCCGCCAGATCCTCGCCGCGCGCCATCCCCAGCGCGAGCACTGCTATGGCCAACCATCGCTTCCGCATCAAAAAAACACGCGCCCCCGGTTTTGTTCCAACCGGGCGGCACACTCCTCCCACGTCGCTCAAGCGGACGTTACTTCAGATTCCGGCCCCCCAGCCCGGTTAGCGCGATCCTATCACAGCCCACGCGGAGATGCGCCCGGCTTACTTTTTCTCTCTTTTCTCCACGATTGATTATTTTTGTGCTATCAAAAGTGAGGAACCCCGGACCGTTCGACCCGCGGCCAGTCGTCCGCGGATTTTGGAGTCCCTTTATGGCAAAACAAACTCGATCTTCTTCGTCACCTTCCCCGACTCTCAGCCGCCGAAGCCTTTTCCAGGCCGGCGCCGCCGCGGCGGCTCTCGCCGCCGGGCCTTCGATTCAGGCTTCCGAACTCACGCTCGGCCCAAGCATCTACGAATCCATCGGCGTCCGCCCGCTTATCAATTGCAAAGGTACATACACCATCATCAGCGGCTCGCTCACCCTCCCCGAAGTCAAGCGCGCCATGGACGAGGCCGGCAGCCACTATGTCGATCTCGACGAGCTCATGAACGCCGTCGGCGAGCAACTCGCTTCGCTCACGCAGGCCCCCTGGGGCATCGTCACCGCCGGTTGCGCCGCCGCGATGACCCACACCACGACGGCCTGCCTCGCCGGAGGCGACCCGGAGAAAATGCAGCGCCTTCCGAATCTCCGCGGCATGAAGAGCGAGGTAATCATCCCCACTTACTCGCGCAACGTCTACGACCACGCCATCCGCATGCTCGGCGTCAAGATCGTCCAGCCCAACACCGCCGCCGAATGCGAGGCGGCCTTCAGCGAGCGAACCGCGATGGTCTACATCCTGGCCGGACCCGGAGACGAAGGTGAGCTCGGGACCGCCGCCGTCTCCGCGATGGCGAAGAAGTGGAATGTCCCGGTCCTGGTGGACGCCGCCGCCGAAATGCTGACCATCCCGAACATCCATCTCGGCCGGGGCGCGACCGCCGTCGCCTACAGCGGCGGCAAATGCCTCCGCGGACCCCAGTGCGCCGGCCTTCTGCTCGGCGACAAGAACCTCCTGCAGGCCGCCTGGGCCAACAGCGCGCCGCATCACGCCTTCGGCCGCTCGCTCAAGGTCGGCAAGGAAGAAATCATGGGCATGCTCACCGCGGTCCAGATGTGGACCCGCCGCGACCACAAAGCCGAATGGAACCAGTGGCAGGGCTGGCTCGACTACGTCTCCACCCGCGTCACCAAGGTTCCCGGCGTCACCACGCACGTGAATCAGCCGAGAAGCCTCTCCAACCATGCCCCGTCGCTCATCATCCACTGGGACGGCCGCGCGCTCAACATCACGGGGCAGGAAGTCTACGACACCTTGCTCGCCGGCTCGCCCCGCGTCATCCTCGAGCGCGCCCACGGAACCCGGCCCCATGACATGGAAAACAGCGCCGTAGGTATCATGCCCTACATGATGATGCCGGGCGATGAAAAAATCGCCGCCGAAAAACTCGTCGCCGTTCTGCAAAATCCGCCCAAGTTCGAAAATCCCCCCGAGCCCTCCGGCGAACCCGCCAACATCGACGGCCAGTGGACCGCCGAAATTGAGTTCCTCCGCGGCTCCGGCACTCACACTCTTGTCTTCGAACAGCATGGCAACAAACTCGTCGGCACGCACTTCGGCGAGTACCTCATCGGCGACCTCTCCGGCGAGGTCCACGGAAACCTCGTTAAGTTCCACAGCCGCCAACATATCCAGGGCCAGGAGTTACACTACGCTTTCACCGGCACGGTGAACGGCGATTCGATGGAAGGCCCACTCTCATTGGGCGAATACGGCCCTGCCCGCTGGAGCGCCAAGCGGCACAAGTACGCGTGAAGTCAATTCTGGAAAGGGAATTCATGAAAAAGACGAATCGACGCAGTTTCCTGGAAAAGAGCATCGCGGCCGGAGGCGCCGCGGCAGCCGTCACCGCCGCCGCTCCCTCCGCCGAGGCGAAATCGAAATCCGCCGGAGCCAGGAAGAAGGTCTTCTGGCGCGGCGGCCAGCCTCCCAAGGAAACGCCCCTCTTCAGCCCGGCCGTCGGCTACGGCAACTTACTGTTCATTTCGGGCATCGGTGCTCACTTCGAAGGCGACATCACCGCCCACACCAAACACGTCCTCGATGAAATCGAGAAGGAACTTACTCGCTGCGGCTCCTCCATGGAGAAGGTGCTCAAAGCCCAGGTCTATCTCGCCGACCTGAAAGACTACGACGGCATGAACGCCGTCTTCAAAGGTCGCTTCGGCAGCGAACCTCCGGTACGCACGACGACCGCCGCCGCCGGCGTTCCCGGCAAGTCACTCGTCGAAATCGACGTTATCGCGTATATCTAAATCCACAAGCCAGCGTACACTTACTCCGTGACCTCGCCGCTCACCCCGCTCCGTTCGCGTCTCCGCTGGATCCTCATCTTCTGGATGTTCCTCGTCAGCGCCATCGCTTACATGGACCGGGTCAACATCTCGATCTCCGGACAGGCGATCGCCAGGGAGTTTCATCTCGGCGACTATCAACTCGGAGCGGTGTTCAGCGCATTCGTGTTCGGCTACGCGCTGTTCCAGGCCCCCGGCGGCTGGGTCGCCGACCGCCTCGGACCCCGGAAAACGCTGGCGATCGGCGTTATCTGGTGGGCTGTTTTCTGCGCTCTCATCACGCTCCTCGGCGCCGGCTTCCCGCTGCTTGTCCTGTCCATGATCGCGATCCAGTTCTCTCTCGGCGTCGGCGAATCGGTCGTCTATCCGTCATCCAATTGCGTCGTCGCCAACTGGATCCCAACCAACGAACGGGGCCTCGCAAACGGCATCATTTTTGCCGGCGTCGGCTTCGGAGCCGGCGTCACGCCGCCGCTGATGACTTACGTCCTCACTCACTTCGGCTGGCGCGCTGCGTTTTGGCTTAGCGCATCCCTGGGACTCATCGCCGGTGGCGTATGGTATCTGTTGGCGCGGGACCGCCCCCACCAGCATCCCGCCATCACGGCGCCTGAGCTCGCCCATATCGAAGCGGGCCTCCCGCAAAAGATCACCTCCGGCGCTGCGCCCCGGCTTCCGCTTCGGGCCATTTTCGCTAACCGCGACATGCAGTTAGTAACCTTCAGTTATTTCACTTACGGCTACGCGGCTTATATCTTCTTCACCTGGTTCTTTATCTACCTGAATCGCGTCCGCCATCTTGACTTACGCGAAAGTTCGTATCTCACCTCGCTTCCCTTCCTCTGTATGGCGTTCGGCTCCTCGGTCGGCGGCTGGCTGAGTGACCGCATCGCCCGCCGCTGGGGCCGCCGCGCGGGCCGCTGCTGGCTCGCCGTCTTCGGAATCGGACTCGCCGCCATCTTCCTCGCCATCGGCGCTCGGGTCTCGAGCGCCCACTTAGCCAGCTTCGTGCTCGCCGGCGGCGCCGGAGCGCTCTATATCTCGCAAAGCTCGTTCTGGAGCGTGAGCGCCGACATCGGCGGCCGCTCGGCTGGCCTCGTCAGCGGCCTGATGAACATGGGCGCTCAACTCGGCTCCACTGTCACCGCCCTGCTTACCCCCATCCTGGCCCACCGCTTCGGCTGGACCTGGTCCTTCCTCGCCGCCGCCATCCTCTGCGCCCTCGGATCCCTTGCATGGCTGCGCGTCGACCCGGACTCCCGCATCCGCTCCTGACCGGCCGCGGTGATAGCATCGTCTAGTCGAACCGCCGCTTCAACGCGATCCGTCCATGAACAAGCGCACGTTCCTGAAATCCTCCGCCACTCTTTTATCCGGCAGCCTCCTTTCTTCCATGACCGGCGCTGAAGCTTCTCCGGAAGCCCGCTCAAACTGGGCCGGTAATCTCGAATTCCACGCCGCCCACCTCGATCTGCCCGCCAACTCGAGCGACGTTCGCCGGCTCGTCTCGAACCGCCCCAGCCTCAAGGCTCTCGGCGCCGGCCACTCCTTTAACTCGATCGCCGACACCACCGGCGATCAAGTCTCGCTCAAGAACTTCCAGGAAATGTCCATCGACAGCCGCGCGCGCACCGTCACGGTCGGCGGCGGCGTTAAGTACGGCCAACTCGCGCCGTATCTCTACCAGCACGGCTACGCCCTCCACAATCTCGCTTCCCTGCCCCACGTCACCGTCGCCGGTGCCTGCTCCACCGCCACGCACGGCTCCGGCATCCACAATGGCAACCTCGCCACGGCCGTCGCCGCCCTGGAAATCGTCACGGCTTCCGGTGAAACCGTTTCGCTCGCCCGCGAGCGCGACCCGGACCGTTTTCCCGGCGCGGCCGTCAGCCTCGGCGCCCTCGGCATCATCACACGCATCACGCTCAACCTCCTCCCCACGTTCGACATGGCGCAAGTCGTCTTCGAAAACCTTTCCTTCGATCAGCTCGAGCACCACCTCGACGAAATCTTCTCGGCCGGCTACAGCGTTAGCCTGTTCACCGACTGGCAGAATCACCGCGCCACACAAGTCTGGATCAAGAGCCGCCTCGACCCAGCCAGTCCGTATCTCAAGGCCAGGGAGTTCTTCGGCGCCACCGCCGCCACGCGAAAACTCCACCCCATCGCCGGCCACGACGCCGAACCCTGCACCGATCAACTCGGCATTCCCGGCCCGTGGTACGAACGCATGCCGCACTTCCGCATGAACTTCACCCCCAGCAGCGGCGCCGAACTCCAAACCGAATACTTCGTCGCCCGCGAGAACGCGTATCAAGCCATCCTCGCCGTGGAGAAACTCCGCGACGAAATTACTCCCCACTTATTCATCACTGAACTCCGCACCATCGCCGCCGACCAACTCTGGATGAGCCCTTGCCACCAGCGCGACTCGCTCACCATTCACTTCACCTGGAAGCGCGAATGGTCCGCGGTGAAAGCGCTATTGCCCAGGATCGAAACCCAACTCGCCCCCTTCGCCCCGCGCCCTCACTGGGCAAAACTATTCACCCTGCCCCCGGCCCGGATCCAGTCCCAATACACGCGCCTCGGCGACTTCCGGTCCCTCGTCCGCCGCTTCGATCCCGACGGCAGGTTCCGCAACACCTTCCTGGCAACCTACGTTATTGAGGCTTGACACCAACGTTTTTGGGGCCTGAAAAGCGTCCGCCAAACCTGCTACGCTCGGTAGCGAACACGGAGACGTCCCTCACATGGAATCGCATGTCAGAGTCCTCGGAATGCTCCACATCGCCCTGAGCGTAATCATGCTGTTTGGCGGCGTCATCGGGTTACTCGTGCTCGGGGGCATCGGTGGCATCGCAGCCATGGTCGGCGGCCAGGACACGGAAAATTCGCTCGCCGCGGCCGGTGTCCTCGGTATCATCGGCGTCGCGGTGTTCCTGATCCTGTTCGTTCTTTCCCTGCCCGGCATCATCTGCGGCTGGGGCATCATGCGCTTCCGCCCGTGGGCCAAGACCCTCGGCATCGTCATGTCGGCTTTCGACCTCCTCAACGTCCCGGTCGGCACCATCCTTGGCATCTACGGTCTCTGGGTGCTTACGAACAACGCCACTGAACCGCTCTTTCGTCCACGTACCCTTTCTGCCTGAGGCGGCGCAGCCCGCTGTGCGTCGCCGATAATCCGGACGTCGGCCTTCAAAGTCCCGGCAAGCATCCGCTGGGAGGCTCGCGCGATCATGCCGCCGGCAAACCAACGAATGACGGCGGGAACCTGGCGCGAGAGCACCAGCGCTTCGCATTCGATGTAGACGCCGCCGTCGCGCTCCACCAGCCGCCAGTAGTCGTCCAATGCCCAAATGAGGCCCCGGTCCCGCGCCGGCGTCCCGCGCGGAGCCTGCTCGGAAGGCACCTCGCGCACACTCTCGGATTTCGATTCAATCAACACGCGCGACCGGTCCGGCCGGATGTATTTGATCCGTTGCACGACGTCGAAAACCGCCGAAAGCAGCGCTTTCTGTCGAAGCCGGAGATAGATCTCGAACTCGTCTCCCGTGTGGGAGAGCACCTGTGATTCGATGATCACTGGCTGCATGTAACGCTTGCGATTCCCGTAATCCTGCAGTCCCGCGATCGCCCGGTCGAGGCCCGCATGAGGAATGAACGCGGCGCCGATCCAGTGCTGCACCTGCCCGCCGGGGATGTCAATCTGCGGATCGAGTTTTAGCTCGCTCGCGGGAATCGTCAGGATCTCCCCGGCCATCAGCCGCTTGCGCGCGTCCGGCTGCGCATCCATCTGCAGAAAGTGCGGCGACGAGCCTTCCGCTTCGGTCCGCCTCTGAACGGCCGCCGAATATTGCCGGAAGGCCCGCATCGTGTCCGCCGGAGGCTGTGCGAACACCCGCTCTGCGGACCAGATAGCGGTAAGCCCGAGAACCCGGAGGAAGAGTCGGCGCGAGCGGGATGCCGTCATGGAAGAGTGGCCTGAGTGCGAGCGGCGTTGGCGTGCCTGGCACTCCATTCCTAACACAACCGGCGAGAGCGGACTCTTCCAGCATGAGGCCGCCTTCGGCCGTGCTGCCTCAGGCGCCCGGCGCCCGGCCGTGCTGCATCAGTCCCGGAAGGAATATCAGCGCCGCGCCGTAGGCGAATAGCGAGAGCACAAGCGCAGGTTTGGCGTCCTGCCGGAGATCGATCAGGAGCAGCCGATAGGCGCCGAAACCCATCGCCACGTAGATCAGTGGCCTCAGCTCGGTCCGCTTCCAAACAAGGATCGCAAACGCGAGCAGAACGGCGCCGCCGGCGAGGACTCCGGTTCTCAAGGTGGCGCAGTACGCGTGGGGGGCAACCGCGCCGAACAACTGATGATAGCCGCCGGTGAGCACGGCCGCCGCGGTTCCGGCCAGAAGCCAGAAAGCAAAGCCGGCGAAGATGGCGTGCAGAATCCCGTTCGGCGAGTTGCGTAGCGCGAGAAAGTAACAGGCCACCGCAACGATCGTCGCGCTGAGCACAGGGACCAGCGCCACGTGAGTATCCGCGCCGCCGAGGATCGAGCGCGTCGCTTCGTTGAATGTTTCCGAGGCAACCAGCGCACTGAGTAAATAGAGAACGGCATACCAGCTCAGCCCGAAGCGCCCGGCCGCCAGGCATGCGATCGCCAGAACGGACCAGATAGCGGCCGAAACCGGATAAGAGAGCGCGATGAGTGTCCCGGCAATCGAGAGCAGAAATCCATACGCCGAATAGATGACGAAATTCCGGCCGCGCTCGGCGAAGGCGAGCCAGTAGCATGCCGCGGCCGAGGACAAAGCGACGGTCGTCATGCCGGCCAGGATATGGGGATCGGCGCCGAGTCGAAGGCCGCCGCCGATCGCGATCAGAAAAGCAAGCGCGAGTTGGGCGGTTTCAAAGATGTTGAGAGAGTGGCCGCGGAAGAGAGTGCGGAACAGGGTGCTCGAAAAATAGATCGCCAGCAACGCCATCTGAGAGGCCAGTAGCGCCCCGTGCGGAATCGGGGCATAGGTTTCAGGCAGGCCGTTCGCGTTGGTGACAAGATAAGTGGCGACCAGCACGGCAAGGTCGGCGGCGGAAGCCGTAAGCCAGCGCTCGTTCAGCCAGTGTTCGAGACAGGCGGACGCTTCGACGGCGGCCGCAATCGCAAGCAGGACGAAGAGAAACGGCGCCACGTCCTCGGTTGCCACAAGCAGTGCGGCTGCGGTGAGAACTCCGGTAAGCGTGGCTGTGGTGGCGACGACAAGAAGATTCTTGTGCCAGGAAACGACTAAGCCGAAGACGGTGAAAACGAAAAGTACGGCGGCCGAAGTCCACGGGCTGAGTACGTGAAGCCGGATCGTCGCTTCCCAAAGAAGCGGGCCCAGAACGAGCGCCGAGGTGAGGCTGTACAGAGCGGTCTGCGCGCGGCGGGCGGCGGGAGTCCGCGCAGCCAGGACCAGCCAGAGGATCGCATAGAGAATCGCGGCGAACACGCCCACGTTGCGCGGAACCGCGCGGGCATCGGTGATGGCGCGGAGCACATAAGCCCCGGCGAGGCCAAGCAACATGCGGCCAAGAATTGGGACGGCGCTGGCGCCTTCGCGGAACGCGGCCAGAGCAGGTTCCTGAGGAACCGGAGCCTGGGCCGGCGCGGCGCTCAGGCCGAGATGCTCCTCGATTCGAGCGACGCGTTCTTCAAGCGCCTGGAGCGTGCGATTGACGTCATCCGGCTCATTCGGCAAGGCGGGAGACGGCATGGCATCCCCTTTCCCATCTTCAAGCTTCCGCTACTTCGTGCTCCTCCCAAGGCGGGAGGAGCTTCACCAGCACGAACAGCAAAATGAAAGGTAAAACCATAAGCGCGATCGCAGGTAGCAGACCCTCGCGGGCGGCGAATTCCACTTTGTAGGTCGTGTAGCCGAGGAAACTCTTCGAGAAAAGCTGGCCGCCGATTACGACGTTCCAGCGCATCGCGAAGATCCCGATGAGAGTCAACATGCTCGCGCTTACGTAAATCCGGCGGCGGACCGGCGCGGAAATACGGAACACTTGCGTCGCCGCAAGAAGGGCAATCGGAAGCAGAGTGCCCATGAAGATCTGGATCACGATCTGCGAAACAAACAGCCGGGTATGAACCATGAAGTCCAGCGAGCGGAACGACTCGTCGGCCTCGTAGGTGCGGTGAACCAGGTCGAGCATTTCGAGTGAAAAATCGATAACGAACGTGTAGAAAAGGTACTTTCCGCCCGCATCCAGGCAACGCATGTCAATCGGCGTTCTCCGCATGAGCGACGCGCCGGCGTAGATGACAAGCACCGCCGCGATACCCGACGTCATGGCCGAGAACAGAAAGACTACGGGCATCAGAGGCGTCGACCACCAG
>JAJYKC010000036.1 GCA_021788955.1 Acidobacteriota bacterium | reverse complement strand
GTTTCTGCACAGGACCAGAGGGGCGGGACGTTTCCGCGGTATGCCGCGCGGTGGCCTGCGTGAGCTCGTTTTACTGGAAACCGCTGCTGTGCTTGCAGCGGTCGGTGGTGACGGCGCGAATGCTGCGCGCCCAAGGCATTCAGGCGGACGTGGTGATCGGATTTCGCGCGGTGCCGTTCCTGAGCCATGCCTGGGTGGAGGTGGGCGGGCGCGTAGTCGGCGATTCGCAGCTCTACCGCAAAAAGTTCAATGTTCTCGACCGCTTTTGACGGCGAGAGGCATTGCATTTCATTCGAGAGAAAGAAGGAGAACACATGTACGAAAAGCCGAAACTGATTCACGTGGGCGAGGCGCAGGAAGTCATCCTGGGCGTCGGGCTCAGCGGCAACGACCTGGACGGGAGCTGGAGCGGGTCCGGCGGCAACGATTTGATCGAAGATCCCGAACCGGCGGATTCCGAGTAAGGATTTATGACAAACACGATACCGCTCGCAGAGACCGCGGCGGTTACGACGCTCATGCGTCCAGGGTGGGCGCCGGGCGCGGTCCGGCCGCTCCGGCTCAACAGCTTGCCGGGTGAGGCACTGCGCCGCCTGCGCCTGCGGTTCGGACTCACCACGCGCCAGGTAGCGGAACACAGCCGCCGGATCGCGCGCGAGCGTGGCAGACACGAATTTGCCATCTCGCACGCGCGCCTGGTGCAGATTGAAAACGAGCGGTCGTCGCCCAGTCTTCAGAAACTCTACAGCCTCTCGGTGATCTACGGGACCAGTGTGAGCGAGTTGCTGGAGCTGTATCTGAATCCGGGAAACGGGCAGCGGCCGCAATCTCCGCCGGGAGTCCTTGATACGCGCCTCGTCTCGATCGGCGGCGAGAGTCCTTTACGGGGCCACGTGCATGCCCCGAACCGACGTTATGCGCTGATCGGTTTGGAGGACCGCACCATGGATCCGCTGATCCGCCCCGGTGCGCTGGTGCAAATCGACGAATCCGAGAAACTCCCGCGGGCGCCGGTGTGGCGCAACGAATTCGAGCGGCCGGTCTACTTTCTCGAAACCCGCAACGGATATATCTGCTCGTGGTGCGATCTTGCTCCCGGGCAGCTCATCTCGGTGCCCCACTCGCTGTCTTCCTGCCACGCACGCGCGTTCGCATATCCGCGCGAGGTGGAAGTAGTCGGGCGCGTAACGGCGGTGGCCGGCAGGATCGACTGAGCCCGGGTTGACTACAGATGAATGATGCCGCGCTTGAGCGCGGTGGTGACGGCGAGGGTGCGGTCACTCACGTTCAGTTTCTCGAGAATGTGTTTGAGGTGGGCGTTGACGGTAGCCTCGCTGATTTCCAGGCGGAAGGCGATCTCCTTGTTCCGCAGCCCTCCAGCCACGCACTGTAAGACTTCGATTTCGCGCGCGCTCAATCCGGGCCGGGGGAGGTTCTCGGCAATGCGGCTGCCCACTTCGCCGGGGATGTAGCGCTGCCCGGCTTCCACCGCGCGGATGGCCTGCAAAAGTTCTTTGCGCGCCATGTCCTTGAAGAGGTAGCCGCGGGCGCCCGCCTCGATGGCACGATAAATATCTTCATCGCCCGCGGCGGAAGTGAGCACGATGAACAGGACATCGGAATAACTTTTGGCGACGCGGGCGATGACCTCGCTTCCAACGATATCGGGAAGGAAGAGATCCAGGAGGACGACATTGGGCCGCAGCCTTGTAATGATCTGGATCGCCTCGGCGCCGGTCGCCGCCTCGCCGATCACGGTCATATCGGGCTGGGTGGCCAGGATGGCGTTGAGGCCATCGCGCACCACCGGGTGGTCGTCCACAATGACGAGAGAAATATGGGGGGCAGAAGACATTTCAATTCGGGAACGGCGGGCGCGTAGCACGTGAACCTCGCGCCACCAATCCCATTCTATCCAAGGGAATTGCGCGATTGCAGAAGTGATGCGTAAAGGCAAAAAGGGGACAGACACGAAATTCAAAAAGCGAATTTCGAGTCAGTCCCCTTTTTGCGGGGTGTCCGGGGGTTCAGTGGGCGCTCGCTAACGCGGGCGCTACTTCAGGCTGGCATCGATCATCACGGGCGCGGGGTGGCTCTCGTTGAGGCTGGCGCGCATGGCTTCGGCCTGTCTTCCGGACGGCAGAACGGTTCTTCCGTCCTCCTGGCCGGGCGCCCACGCGGCGGTCAGGAACATGGTTCCGGCGTACCGCTCAAAGCGCAGGGTGGCCGGCGAGACATCCGCCGAGGAGCGCTTTCCCCATACCGCGGAGAGCGCGATGGAATGGAAGGTCTTCCCGGTGGTGTTGCGGAGCAGGATGCGGGGGAAGCGATCGAGCACCATCTCGTACTGCCCGGCGGGCAGCATTTCGTTTCCGGCGCCGAACACGAACGGGATATCGATGCGGGTGACCTGGGTTTGCGCATTTGCCGGCGCTGCCGACAACAGAACTGTGACAGCGAGAGCCGCGAGGCCCGCTTTCATGAAACTGACGTCTTTCATTTCGAGCTCCTTTCCGGCGTTTTTCGCCTTCCTCCAGATGATAGGGGGAACCAGCAAAATTGGAGCACGCAAAGGCGCGCCGCCGGAGCGGTGGCGAATTCTGGCGAACTTTGGCGTGGATAGGCCGAAACCACGGCCAGCATCGGCGCGCCGCGATCGGCTCGATGCCACGCGTTATCACTGGCGGCTGTTGGCTATTGACGTGGGGGCACGGTCTGGACCTGGAACACGATCGCCTGGGCCGGACCGGGGTTGGAGACGGTCAGGCGAACGGGGCCGGAGAGGAAGATGGTGTCTTTCTCGTTGGCGGCGAGGACGCGGCGGCCTTCGGCCGAGCGGCCTACGACCGAGAGAATAGCGCCTTTCCAGACGAAGATGAGGCCTTCGGTGCCGCGGGCAAGGGACATGGGGAACGCTTCGCCCGGGTGCAACCGGCGGTGGGCGGCGGTAGCGCGGGTGGCACCCATTTCGGGGCCGAGGAAGATGCCGTTGTGCTGGGCGAAATCGACGAATTTCACGGCGCCGGGGGTGATCTTGCCTTTGGGAGGCGCGGCGCCGGGACGGGAGGAATCGCGGGCGCCGGTGTAGAGCGCGAGGTCGGGCGGGACCTGGAAGCTGATCATGACGGTGTCGGACGCCGTGGTGATGGTGCCGTGAATCTGGCCGGCAGGGACGAAGGCGCATTGGCCGGCGTGGAACGGGGTGCGCGTTGCGCCCTGGCGGAGATCGGCTTGGCCTTGCAGGAGGATGATGTTGTCGTCGGAACGATCGTGGACGTGCTGCGCGAATTCGGCGGGGGGTTGGGATTCGGTGTAGTTCAGGGTCAGGAGCTTCGCTCCGATTTGAGGCTCGATGATGCGGCGGGAGGTGACACTGCCCATGTGGAAAGGCTGGCTTTCGGAAAAACGGATGAGCCGGACGGTTTGGGCGGGCGCGCAAACGGCGATCAGGATAAGACAAAGACGGGGAAGAAGGCGAGAAAGCGACATAGAGCCTCGCGAACTGGGAGGAATTATACACCGAAGCCAGGCGCAGAGGAAGGTGCGCTACGCTGATTGGCTATGGAGCGATTGAGGCGGCGGGAGTTCGTGGCGTTGTTGGGAGGGGCGGTGCCCGCGGCGGGCGCGGCCCAGCGCGCGGAGGTGAGGCTATCGATTGGGACTTATGGGATGAAGACGGTGCCCACGGAGACGGCGCTGCGAGCCATCGCGGGGATTGGATTCGACGGCGTGGAGCTTTGCCTGCGGCAGGGATGGCCGGCGGATGCGGCGCGGATGACGGCGGGTGAGCGCAGCGCGATCCGGCGGGTGTTGGACGAGACCGGGCTGACGGTTGCGGCGGTGATGGACGACCTGGTGCTGCGCGGAACGCCGCAGAGCCGGGCATCGAACGCCGAGCGGATCAAGCTGGCGGCGGGCGTGACGCACGAACTCGCCCGGGGGAAACCGGCGTGTATGGACACGATGCTGGGGTTGAAGACGGCGGAGTGGGAGAGCCGGAAAGTGGCGATGGCCGCGGAACTGCGGGGGTGGGCGGAACTGGCGGAGAGAGAAGATTTCGTGATCGGGGTGAAGCCGCACGCGGGGCAGGCGATGGACACGCCGGAAAAAGCGGTGTGGATGATGGAGCAGGTGGCGAGCCCGCGGATCCGCCTCATTTACGACTACAGCCACATGCGGGTGGGCGGGTTCGGGCTGGCGGCGAGCCTGCGGAAGCTGCTGCCGTATACGGCGATGATTACCGTGAAGGACGCGAAGGGGACACCGGAGCATTTCGAGTTTTTGCTGCCGGGCGACGGCGACACGGATTACAAGGAGTATGCGCGGCTGCTGGGCGAGTTGGGATACCGCGGGTTCGTGAACGCGGAGGTCAGCGCGATGGTATTTGGCAAGCCTGGGTATGATCCGATGGCCGCGGCGCGGGTGTGCTATGGGCGGATGGCGCCGGTGTTTGCGGCGATCCGGAGGCGCGGCTGAGGCGTGGCTTTCGGTCCGGTGCTGAAACGCGGGTTTTACGAGCGGCCGACGGTGGAGGTGGCGCGGGCGCTGCTGGGGAAAGTGCTGGTGCACGGGGCGGCGGCGGGGATCATCGTGGAGACCGAGGCTTATCTCGGGGGGGACGATCTGGCGGCGCATTCGGCGCGGGGGATTACGGAGCGAACGCGGGTGATTTTCGGGCCGCCGGGGCACGCGTACGTCTACTTTATTTACGGGATGTACGAGTGTTTGAACCTGATCGCGGAGCGCGAGGGGAAACCGGGGTGCGTGCTGATCCGAGCGCTGGAGCCGGTGGCGGGAATCGAGTTGATGGGCGAACGGCGGCCGGCGGCGCGGAAGGTGGAAGACCTGGCGTCGGGGCCGGGAAAGCTGACGCTGGCGATGGGGATTACGCGCGCGCAGAACGGGGCGGATGTGACGCGGGGGAGCCTGGTGGTGCGGGAGCCAGGGTTGGACCGTGGCTCCGCGCGGCGAGTTGAAATTGCGGTGACGCGGAGGGTGGGGATTACCAGGAGCGCGGATTTGCCGCTGCGGTTTTTCGTGAGGGGGAACCGGTTTGTGAGCGCCACTTGACGGCGATTACGGCTTGGGGCGGATTCAGGCCGCCGGTGGGGCAGGGCGGATCGATCCCGCCGAAGCCGGTGCCCCACAGCGAGACCACCGAGCCGCGCGGGGCGGTTCCCGGGGATTTCAGGCGCATATCGTGAAGGAGAGCACGACGGGTTGCAGGGCGGCCGGACGCGCGGGGAGATATACTCAGGGGCGGAGAAAGGAGTTTCAATGCGCAGGATCGCACTTACGTTCATGTTCACGCTGGCTGCCATGCCACTCGCGGCGCAGGGGTATCACGTTGCGCATACGTACGTTCTGGGAGGCCCGGGGGGCTGGGATTATGTGATTCCGGACGTACCGAATCACCGGCTGTTTGTCGCGCGGGAGAACCGCGTGATGGTGGTGAGCGAAGCGGGGAAGGTGCTGGGCGAAGTGACGCCGATCGACGGCGCGCATGGGACCGCGGTGGTGGACAAAGTAGGGCACGGGTTCGCCACTTCCGGGAGAGACGGCACGATACGGATGTTCGATCTGAAGACGTACAAAGAACTGAGCACGATTCCGGCGAAAGAGGACGCGGACGGGATCATTTACGACCCCGCGACGGACCGCGTGTTCTCGTCCGACGGCGATGCGAACGCTTCGACGGTGGTGGACCCGGCGGGCAAGCTGATTACGAACATCCCGTTGGGCGGGAAGCCGGAGTACCTTGCCTCGGCGGGCGACGGGAAGGTCTACTTCAACCTGGTGGACAAAGCCGAGGTGGTGGAAGTGGACGGCAGGGCGCTGAAGGTGACGCGGCGCTGGACGACGACGGGATGCACGCAACCGGTGGCGATGGCGATCGACGTGACGCATCATCGGCTGTTCAGCGGATGCCGGAGCGGGGTGCTGGCGGTCTCGGATTACCGGGCGGGGAAGGTGGTGGCGACGGTGCCGATCGGCAAGGGCGTGGACAGTTCGGGGTACGATGCGGCGCTGGGGAACATCTTCGAGGCGTGTGCGGACGGGACGCTGACGGTGATTCACCAGGACTCGCCGGACAAATATCGCGTGGTGCAGACGCTGAAGACGCCGGAGTACTCGAGGAGCATGGGGCTGGACCCGACGAACCATCGCGTGTACGTGGTGGCGGCGAAATTCGAAGAGGCGGCGCAGGGCAAACGGCGGCCGCCTATGGTGCCGGGGAGCTTCAGTCTGCTGGTGATCGAGCGGTGAGAGGCTTGATTACGCGCGTGATTCGGGCGGATTGAGGGGGGCGATATGGCCGAGAAGGCGTGGCTGTTGGCGCGGTCGGGGCCGGCGGCGGGGACGCGGTTTCCGCTGCCGGAGGGCACGACGCGCGTGGGGCGCGCGCCGGATAACGACGCGGTCGTCGCGGGTCCGGACGCGGTGACCGTATCGGGATACCACCTGGAAATCCACCGTGACGCAAAGGGCTGCCGGGTGCACGACCTGGAGAGCACCAACGGCACGTGGCTGAACGGCGAGCGGGTGACGGAAGCGGAAGTCAGTTTTCCGGCTGTGATTCAACTCGGCAACCAGGGGCCGGAATTTGCGCTGCTGCTGGAGGAGACGCAGGAAGAGTTGGACCGGACCTTGGAAATCTCGGCTGCGGCGGCGGCGGAGATCGCATCTGCCGCAGCGGCTCCGCCCGCGGCGGTTGCGCCGCACGAGGGACTGCTCGAAGAGGCGGTGGCGCGGGCGCGGCGAGCGCGTGCGCACGGGATGCCCGGGCAGACGATGACGATCATGCGGGGCGTCATCGAGGAGGCGCTCAAGAATACGCGACGGCGGTTCCGAATTGTCGGATACTCGCTGACGGTGGCGCTGGTAGCGGTAACGGGGCTGGGCGCGTGGAAGATCGTAACCATGAAGTGGGAGAAGGCGGCGATCGACGGGCACATCCAGCAACTGGAGCGGGAACTGGAGAAGGCGCAGGGGCCGGAAGCGGACCAGTTGGTCTCGCAACTGGACAATTATCAGAACGAGGCGGAATCGCTGCAGCACACGCTGCTGTACAGGATCGGCGGAGGGCGGCAGCGGGGCGACTTCGTGACCATGGAACTGCACGCGCTGATGGCGGAGTTCGGGGCGGAGGTATACAGCATTCCGCCGGATTTCGTGGACCGGGTGAATCATTATGTCCAGCAGGACGAAGGGGCGGACCGGCCGCTGATCGAGTGGGCGCTGGGAGCGGATCGGGGCGAGATTCAGACAATCCGGGCGATGCTGCAACAACACGAGCTGCCGGTGGATCTGGCGTACATTCCGATTGTGGAGAGTGCGCTCGAGAAGGCGCCGGAGAGCCCGGCGGGAGCGGTGGGACCGTGGCAGCTCACGGCGGCGACGGCGCGGGCGTACGGGCTGAAGGTGGACGGGCGGGTGGACGAGCGCAAGAACCTGGTGAAATCGACGCAGGCGAGCATGAAATACCTGCGGGACCTGATTCTGGATTTCGGGACGGGCAGCTCGGTGATGCTGGCGCTGGCGGCGTACAACAGCGGTCCGACCAAGGTGAAGCAGGCGGTGAACCGGGTGGTGCAGGACCCGATCAAGCAGAGAAACTTCTGGTATTTATACCGGACGCAGGCGCTGCCGGAGGAGACGCGGGAGTTTGTGCCGAAGGTGTTCGCGGCGATGCTGATCGGGAGGGACCCGAAGCATTTCGGGTTCTGAAAGAGACTGAGGATTCACCACAGAGCCACGGAGGACGCAGAGGTTTCACAGAGAGAAAACCAAGAGAATTCTCTGTGTGACCTCTGCGTTCTCTGCAGCTCTGTGGTGATTTGGTTACCTCCAGTTCCGGGCGGTTCGGATGTCGGCTTCTGCTTTGGGAGTGATTTCGTTGAGGTCGAAATAGCCGATGCGGGTTAGTAGTTGCGGCTTGTATTGCGAGAGGGCCACGGCGGCGTAGCGCTTCCAGTGGGTGAGGGCCGATTCGAGGTGGCGGACCGCCGCTTCGCGGCGCTGCGGCTGGTGGGTGCGGTCGAAGAGGGCGAGGTCGGTGGCGCCGCGGATTTTTTCGGCGTAGTAGTTGCCGAGCTCGGCCATGGCTTCGTAGTCGCCGAGGGTTCGGCGGAGCTCTTTGTCGTGGGCCGCGGCGGGGCGGAGGGCGGCGACGAGATCCAGCGCTTTGGCGGCGTTGGACTCGAGGTCGGCCGCGACTTCGGGCGGAGTCATGCCGGGGAGGTGCTGGCCGTCGAGAACATTCTTTAAGTAATCCGCGATGTTCAGGACGCCGGCTCCGGGCATGGACTGGCCTTTCATGACGCGCTCGACGGAGTAGAAGCCACCCTGGTTGGGGGCGCCGGAACAGGCTTCGGGAAACCACTTGATATCGATGTTGCCCCAGTTGAAGGTGGTCATGCGGGGGATGATGCGCGAGGCGTAATTGGAAGCGGCGTAGAGCCTGGCGGCACCGGCTTCGGGGAAGCGCGCGGCCAGCATGCGCTGGAAGAGCGTGTCGGGGAGTTGCGGGTCGAAGCTCAGACGGCCCCAGAGGGTGAAGCTGTACCACTGCTTCTTGATGACCAACCGGCGCGGGGTGTCGGGTTCGGTGCTGACGAATTCGCGGCCCCAGGTGTAGCCGTCGGGGCCCATGTAGAAACCAATCATCTGCGCGGGACCGGGCAGGTTGCGGATGTAGGCACGGGCGTAGTCGGGATCGCCCCAGCGAAAGCTGTAAATGTCGTCGTTGCGGACGGTCATCCAGAGGCGCAGGTTGGGCGGGAGGATGCCGAGGATGTCGTGCGCGGCGAAGGGCGGGTTGGGCGAGGAATACATGTGGGCGACCGAATATTTATAGCTGAGGTCGAAGGTGGCGGGGAGGGTTTTCCACTGCTCGAGGATGGCGTTCATGTTGGCCTGATGCTGGCGGTGGATGAGGCGGAATTTGCGGCCGGGCTGCTGGTGGAGGGCGTCGGCGATACCTTGGCCGTAGGTTTCCCAGAGCCATTTCTCTTTGGCCTGGGCGGTCATTTTGGGCATGTTCTCGCCCGCGGTGATGCCGATGCCGGATAAGAGCGGGTAAGTGAGGATAGTCTGGCGGACGCTCTTGCGGAAGTAATCGATGGTGACGGGGTTAGTGCCATCGGGTGTGATGCCGTACTGGCCGCCTTTGCCAAAGGTGAAGATGTTCCAGGTGAAGAGGTAGACCTCGATGCCGCGGTCGTGGGCGTACTGCATGACGGCGCGCCAGAAGCGGATCTTCTCATCGATGGTCATGCGCTTGAGGGTTTCGAGGTGGGTGAAGATTTCGGGGCTACCCATGTCGGTGCCGTTGTGGCGGTGGTCCTCGAAGCGGACGGTGGTGCGCTTGACGTCGGCAAGGGCGATTTTGGGATACTCGGGGACCTTGACGATGGAGGGAAATGGATGGAGGTTCCAGAGGGAGAGGACGTTGTAGCGGTCGCGAGCCATTTCGTCGAGGAACTCGTGCCAGAAAGCCATGCTCCACATTTCGGGGATGTTCTGCTGGGCGGAATCGGAGGCGTCGGAATAGCTGGGGGTGCGGGCGTCGAGGGGGATGTTGAACTTGATGCCCCGCCTGGCGATGTAGGGGGCGTGGTCGGCGGAGGCGATGGCGGAGAGGGTGCCGAGGCGGATGGCTTCAGCAAGATCGAGGCCGGCGTACATGGCGCCGGTGGGATCGGCGGCGAGGGCGGCGTAGGTCCGGCGCGTGTGGCGCAGGGCGTAGGATTCGGCGGGACCGGCAGGCGGCGGAGCGACGGAGTCCCGTCCCGAGAGCCGCAGGGCGGCCGGAGCACGGCAGGGCAAGCGGGCTACGCGGTCGCAGCCCCACTCGTAGCGCAACAGCCCCAGGCGGTCGCGCGGCCGCGCGACCTTCCTAACGGATCAAG
>JAJYKC010000035.1 GCA_021788955.1 Acidobacteriota bacterium | reverse complement strand
GAGCGTCAAGAAGCGTCTGCGATTCATCGGAGAAACCAGAGGCAGGATATCAATTCGGGAGCAAGCGGCGATACTCTATCGTTTGGACAACGCACTTCCTGCTTCCGGACTCTTTCTTGCGCTTGCCTCAGGACTCGCCAACGGGCTGTTTACCACGCCGCTGAAACTCGAACGCCGATGGCGTTGGGAGCACACGTGGGCGATCTTCATCGTCACGTCGTGCCTGGTGATGCCGGTGGCGATGGTGGCGGCGGCGGGCGGCGGGGTCCGCGCGGCGATCCAGGCGGCGCCAGCGGCGGCGGGCTGGGCGGTGGGCTTTGGCTTCCTGTGGGGGTTTGGCGCGATCTGCTTCGGCCTTTCGGTGAAGCATATCGGCGTTTCGATGGCGAACAGCCTGGTGCTCGGCGTGAGTTCGGCGGTGGGCTCGATCACTCCTCTGGCGCTACAACACTCGCTGGGCTTCGGCGAGAGCCAGATCTGGCTGTACCTGGGGATCCTGGCGTTTGTGCTGGGCGTAGCATCGTGCGGGCGCGCGGGCGTGCTGCGGGACCGCTCGCAGATGGGCGCCTCGACGGCGACCGGCTATCTGTTGGCGCTGACGTCCGGGTTGATGTCGGCGATTTTCAACATCGGGTACACGCTGGCTCTGCCGTTGGCAGCGGCCGGAGAGCGGCTGGGTGATGCACCGTTTCCGGCGGCCAACCGGATCTGGCTCCTGATGCTCGGCGCCGGAGCCGTGCCGAATCTCGTCTACTGCGGGATGCTGATTCAACGCGGGCGCAGCACGTCGCTGCTGGCCGCGCCGGGCACGGCGGCGAGTTGGGGACGCGCGGCCTTGATGGGGCTGCTTTGGGGCGGCAGCATCTTCCTCTATGGCGCGGCTGCGCCGTTGCTCGGCAAGTTCGGTCCGGCGCTCGGATGGCCGATCAGCCTGGCCGCGGGGCTGGTGACGGCGAACCTGATGGGGGTGTGGCTGAAGGAATGGCGCGGCGCCGGAAGGAGCGCGGTGCGGCTGATGTGGGCCGGCCTTGGCTGGCTGGGCGGCGCGATTGTGTTCTGCGCGGCGGCGGGGTTCGCCCAATGAGCGCGCTCACAGGTCTCGAAGGGAGGCTGATCGTTTCCTGTCAGGCGTTCGAGGGCGATCCGTTCCGCGATTCCGATTCGATGGCGCGGTTTGCGCGGGCGGCGGAGCTGGCCGGCGCCGCGGGTATCCGCGTGAACGGCGTTGAGGACACGCAGGCGATTCGCAAGGCCGTGAAGCTGCCGCTCATTGGCATCGAGAAAGCCACGATGCCCGATGGAGCGATTCTGATCACGCCGACGTTTGAAGCCGCGAAGACGCTGGTGGAAGCAGGTGCGGATTTGATCGCTCTGGATTGCACGGCCCGAGGGCAAGCCTACGGCGCGCTCGATCGGATTCGGCGGATTCGGGACGAGCTGAGCGTGCCCGTGCTGGCCGACATCGCGACGGAAGAAGAAGCGGAGGCCGCGCAGGATGCCGGGGCGGACGCGGTGCTTTCTACGATGCGTGGCTACACGGCGGAAACCGCGGGTGTGACGCGGTTCGATCCGTTGTTCATTGAGCGACTTGCGGCAAGGCTACGCGTGCCGGTGATCGCCGAAGGACGGATCGACTCACCGGCCGATGCCCGCGCCGCGATCGCGGCGGGAGCGTACGCGGTTATTGTTGGCACCTCGATCACGCGCCCCCGCGACATCGCCCGGCGGTTCGCCGCCGCGGTGGAGGACGAGTATCGGGCCCGGCGCGGAGGGGGCTATGTCGCGGCCATCGACATGGGCGGCACGAACACCAAGTTCGGACTGGTGTCGAGCGCGGGAGAGATGCATTGGTCGGCGACGGAGCCGACTCCGGCCGGCTCGGGCGCCCGCGGACTGCTGGAACACTTGCAACGCGCGGCTGGACGAATCGTCGAGCAGGCGCGCGCCCGTGGCGCCGAGGTGAGCGCGCTGGGAATCGCCACCGCGGGATGGGTAGACACAAACCGCGGGGTGGTAGTGTATGCGACGGATACACTTCCGGGCTGGACGGGCACGGCGGTGGCCGGTCCGCTCAGCGAAGCCCTGCAGATTCCCACGTACATCGAGAACGACGCCAACGCCCTAGCCCTGGCGGAACAGCGCTTCGGCGCCGGACGCGGATTGAGCGACTTTGTTGTGATCACGCTTGGGACCGGGGTGGGCGGAGGGTGCGTCGTTGGAGGAAAGCTCAGGCGGGGGGCGCACTTCGTGGGCAACGCGATCGGCCATTTGAGCATCGATCCGGCTGGCGCGGTCTGCATTTGCGGACAGCGCGGATGCCTGGAAACGTACGCGAGCGCCGCGGCCATGCTCGGCTACGCGGGCAACGCGTATGCGAATACCGAGTCCCTGGTGGCGGCGGCAAATGCAGGGGATGCTAAGGCGCAGAGCGCCATTCGGGAGACTGCCCGCCACCTGGCACGAGCGTGTGCGATTGTCGCTAACTTATTGGATCCACAAGCAATTATCTTGTCGGGTGGCCCGGCGCAGAATAATCTTCTGCTGGCGAAGGAAGTTGAGGCAGCCGTCAGAGGACTTGTCCCCGCCTGGGAACTTCGCCGGCTTCGCGTGAGTTGTTCGACGCTGGGCTACCACGGCGGTGTCCTGGGGGCTGCCGCGTTAGCCTTGTCGCGCGGGGCGGTTTAGAAACTGAACCCGAAGTCGAACATCAGGTTGAACCAATGGTCCTTCGTGGAGTTCGCCGGTACGTTGCCCACCGCCCCGCCATTGGTGGTGCCTGCGATGTACTGCAGGATCGTACCGACCTTGAAGTTGTGGTTGGAGTCCAGATAATAATCGGCTTCCGCCAGGCCATAGCCGCCCCAACCGCCCCGCGAGGTGCAGGTGTAGCACTGCGTGGAGTAGTATCCGCCCGATGGAGCGGTTTCCGAGTAGTGTAGATAGGCGGCGCCGCCACCGACCGACACCGAAAACCGGTCCGATGGAAGAGGAAGGTAGACGCGCCCGCCCAGCGGGATCATGTATTCGTGGTCTCCGGCCTGCACGGGGCCCAAATTCGTCTGCACGGCGGAGGAATTGTTCGCCGCGCCAAACGCGATCTGCATGCCGGCGTCGGCCTGGAAATACTTATCAAACCGGTAGCCAAAGCCGAAACCGAACAGCGGAGCCGCGCTCAGGTAATTCGTAGAGTTGCCGGTCGGGATGGCCGGCCCAAGTCCCACCCACAGGTTGTACTTGTGGAAGTCGTCGCTGCTTTGCCCGTACGCGACCGTGGCGGCGAGCAGAAAACCACAAACGAACAGATTTCGACGCATATACTGTTACGTTACACGCGAGTTGCGATTACCGGTATCCCTTGATTCCATGATTTTCTGCGACATATGGCCGCAGCCGTTGTAAACCTTGGGCCGGGGGCAGCCATCCCCTCGCGAGAGGCGAGGCGGGAACTTTTCTTTCCGAAAGAGGGTCTAAACTGTTGACAGATGGTGTCTGGGCGATTCAGGATGTCCAGAGAATGAATTTCATGGCCTCTGCAGTGCGTGGGCTTACATCAGAAACCTTGAGTGACGCCGCGAACGCGAACCAGCAGTTCGCCCTGGACCAGGAGCGCGAGTTGATTGCGGGCCTGCGGGCCGGCCGGGAGCGGGCGTACGAAACGCTGATCGCCGAATATCAACATCCGGTGTATGGGCTGATATACCGTCTGCTGGGAGACGCGACGGAATCGGCCGATGTCACGCAAGAAGTCTTCCTGAAGATCTTTCGGAACATCGCGACGTTCCGGGAGCACAGCAGCCTGCGGACGTGGATCTACCGGATCGCGGTGAACGAGGCTTACAACTACAAGCGGTGGTTCTCCCGGCATCACCGGCAGGAGATCAGCACTGACCCGGCCGAGCCGGACCGACCGGGGACGGTTTGGCAGGCGAATGGGCCAAGCCCGTTTGAACTGGCGGCGGGCCACGAGATGCGAGCCAAGGTGGAGCGAGCTCTGACGCTGCTGAACCCGAACTTCCGGGCGGCGGTGGTATTACGCGACATCGAGGACCTCAGCTACGAGGAGATTGCGGCGATTCTGGAGGTATCGCTGGGAACCGTGAAATCGCGGATTCTTCGGGGGCGGGAGGCGCTGCGGCGCCTGCTGACCGCGGAATTCGAAAACGAGGCTCAGTCTGCCTGGGTTCATCGAGGCCTGGGGCTTGCGAAGACGGTGGATTAGATTCTATGGATTGCAAGACGGCAATGCGCGCCCTGCTCGCCAGTGAAGCCGGGATAGGCGACCGCGATGAGTCTCGCGGCGAGGCGGCAGGCCCGGACATAATCGAAGGCCATCTGCGCGATTGTGTGGACTGCACACGCCGGCTGGAAGAGCACCGGCGTATCCGCCGGGCTCTCGGCAGTCTTCCGCGGCACACGGCGCCTGTGGAGCTTTCCTGGAAGCTGCGGTCAAGCGCTGCGCGGGAACTGACTCTGGCGCGCCGGTCTTCGAGTTCCGGTTCGCAATGGCGGAATTGGCTATCGCGGCAGCGGCTCGCTTTCCGGAACGAGATGCGGCCTCTGGCCTTGCCGTTGGCGGGCGGCGTTTGTTCGGCTGTGTTGCTGTTCAGCATGGTGCTGCCGACGTTCACGCTGGCCCGGGGCACGTCGCCGGACGTACCGACCAATTTGTCCACGCCGGCGAGCGTGCGAAGCATGGCTCCGCTCGGGTTCGGCGCCGGCGAAGCGGTGGTGGACCTGACGGTGGATGGGAGCGGGCGAATCGTCGATTACGAAATTGTCTGCGAAAACGGGGCATCGAAAGACGCGCTTCTGCGCAGCATCGAGAACACCCTGCTGTTCACCACGTTCAACCCCGGCACTTCGTTCGGGCAACCGACGTACGGGCGCATCCGACTCACCTTCCGCAGCAGCCGCATCGAAGTTCGCGGCTGACAGGAACGCCGGGTTCGCCAAGCGGGCTCGATCGCGGTTGTTATCATAAACTCTAGATGCCGGAAGTGCCCGTTGTGGTCATCGTCGGACGGCCCAACGTGGGCAAATCCACCCTGTTTAACGCCATAACGGGGACGCGCCGCTCCATTGTCGGCGATGAGCCCGGGATAACGCGCGACCGAATTCACAGCGAGGCGGAGTACCGCGGCCGGCGGTTCGAGCTGATCGACACCGGCGGGATCATCCCCAACGACGAGGAACTGATTCCGAGCGAGATTCTGCGCCAGGCGCGCGTGGCGCTCGACCGGGCGAGCGAGATTGTTTTCCTTATCGATGGGCGAACCGAGATCACGTCGGCCGACCGCGACCTCGCTCAGATGCTGCGCAAGCTGGGCAAACCGGTGACGCTGGCGGTGAACAAGATCGACAGCTCGCGGCGCGAGGACCTGACGCACGAGTTTCACGTCCTCGGCTTCGAACCCGTCGTGCCGGTATCGGCCGAGCACCGGTTGGGAATCGAAGACCTGCTCGAGCACGTGACGCGGGAGTTTCCGGTGAGCGAGGAGCAGGTCAGCGAACGGGAGCAGGTAATTCGCGTCGCGATCATCGGGCGGCCGAACGTGGGCAAGTCGACGCTGTTGAATGCGCTCACCGGCTCGGAGCGGTCCATCGTATCTCCGGAAGCGGGAACGACCCGGGACGCCGTGGATGAACGCGTGGAGGCGGAGGGGACGGTATTCGAGTTCGTCGATACGGCCGGGATCCGGCGCAAGGGCAAGACTCACCAGATGGCGGAGAAACTGAGCGTGGTGATGGCGAGGCGCCACATCCGGATGGCCCATGTGGTGTTGCTGCTGGTGGACGCGGTCGAGGGCGTTACCGCGACCGATGCGACCATTGGCGGCTATGCGCACGAAGACGGGCGCGCGGTGGTGCTCTGTGTGAACAAGTGGGACACACGAAAAGATCAGGACCGGAGCAAGTTCGAGGAGCAGGTGCGCGACCAGTTCAAGTTTCTGGAATACGCGCAGATCGTGTTTCTTTCGGCGAAGACCGGCCGGGGCGTGAAGCGGTTGCTTCCGCTGATCCGGCGCGCTTACGATTCGGCGTCTTCGCGCGTGCCGACGGGCGAACTGAACCGCTTCGCAGAAATGCTGCACTTCGAGACTGACGTGAAGATCAAGTACATCACGCAGGCCTCCATCCGCCCGCCGACGTTCGTGGCGTTCACGGACCGTCCGCTGCACTTCTCCGCCGAACGGTTCCTGGCGAATCAACTTCGGAAGCGGTTCGGCTTTGAAGGCACGCCGATAATCATCAAGACAAAGCGGCGGTAGGGCCTCTACTGGTGGGCGAGCGTGACGGTGTTGCTGGTGCGCGCGCCGGCCGTGACGTAGAGCGGCACAGCGGATCCCGACGGTATGCCGGTGGGGATCTGGAAGTTGACCTGATAGAGTCCGGTGAACCCAGGGGCAAGGCCGGAGAACACGACGGGCGCGGAGACCGCCGGAGAGCCAAGAAACACTTGTACGGCCAGGGTTGTCATGTCCAGGCCCCCGGAGGCGTGGGTGGCGCCGAGGCCGGTGCAGTAAAGCTGAACATACTCGCCGGAGGCGGCGGGGTTGGAGGCGGTGACCGGGAGTTCCGAACTGTTATGGAGCGCGGAGGCGGCGCCCGCACCGCTGGCGTTTTGCGTGAAGATGGCCGGGACGGCTGGATCGAGGAGAAGGTTCAGTGTCATCGCACCGTCCGGGTTTTTTACTTCGAGCGGGACGAGGCCGGACAGATCCGCCGGCAGGTAGGCGTTGATCTGCGCCGGGCTCACGTAAAGCAGCGGGATGCCGCTTCCGCCCGCCGAGACGGTCACATTGCCAAGTTGTAGCGGCAGCGCCGCGGAAGAGGACGAGGCGGTGAGGGAACTCAGTCCGGCGCCGTAGATCGAGATGAGCGAGCCGGCGGCGAGATCGAGAGTGGGAACGGCGGCCGCGGCGGTCTGGACGCGATAGACCAGCGGCGCGGGCTTGATGAGGGACGCGCGGGCGCCTCCGGCGGGAAGTGCGAAGGGCGTAGTTTGGGCGCCGGCGGAGGTGGTGTAGTGAAGCGAGATCGAGGCCGCCGGAACAAATTCTGCGTAAAATGTTGCGGTGGCGCCGGACTGAAACGCGGTTGCTGGTGTTCCGAATGTGACGCCGGTGGCGCTCGGATCGAGGGATCCGGCGGCGGTTTCGAATTCCAGGAGGCTGCCGCCGTATTTAGAAAGCACGGGATCCTGGTCCGGCGGCGTACCGATGGATGTCCAATCCGTGGTGCCACCGAGGAACGAGCGAATGATCTGGCCGGGCAGTTGGGATGTCGATGTCACGTTGGCGATGGCCGGACCGTTACACGGAAAAAGCGACTGGCTGGTGTGACAGTAAGGGACGACGCGGGTGCGCGCCGGCGGGGCGAAGGGCGAAAAGGCGAGCGACGCCGAGGTCAGCGAGACGACACCGTCGCTGGCATTCTGGAGGGTGAGCGAGCCGTTCGAATAGACGGCTGCGTTCCCGATCACGGCGAGTGCGTCCACGTCTCGGAGGTCGTCGGCATCCTGATTCCACGTGTTCAGATCCGACAGAAAACGGCTGCCAAGCGCCATCTCCGCAGTCTGCGGGCCAAGGAAGGAAGCGAGGGAGGCGACAGGCGTGCCGAAGTTCGGCGTGGCCAGCAGGACGAATTTGCGGATGGCGGGCGTGGCGGGAGGCTGGAACAGTCCCGCTGTGTTTTGTTTCCCTGCCAGGTAGCTGCGCACGATGAGGCCGCCCATGCTGTGCGCCACGACGTCGACGGTGGTGACGCTGGATCCGTCCAGATTTTTCAGCGAGCCCAGATACTTTCCGAAGTCCTGGCCTAGCGTTTCGATGGAGGCGCCGGGATACTGGCAGTTATTGAAAAAGTACACGGTGGCGCCGTCCTGGGTAAGATACTGCTGCAGGTTTCCGAAGGTGCCGCTCGAGGTAGCGGTGGGGTCGCAGGAGATCTGAAATCCATTGACCAGAACGACCGGCGGCCGTTGCTGTGCACTAAGCAGGAAACAGGAATTCAGTAAGAGAAGCGCCGCGCGAGACCTCATTTCGTCAGTATGCCGCAGAGCGATGGCCTCGGCAGGGGCTAAAATTGCGGTCATGGAATACCGTCACCTGCTGGTTGGCCGGGAAGGCGCGGTGGGGACTCTGACGCTGAACCGGGGCGAGCGGCGCAATGCGCTTTCGCTCGAACTGATGCGCGAGCTCATCGCCGGGTTGGAAGAGTTTGGCCGGGACGAGGACGTGAAAGCCGTCATCCTGGCCGCCGCCGGAACCGCGTACTGTTCGGGGCACGATTTACGGGAACTACACGAAGCGGACCCGGAATATCATCGGGAGACCTTCGCGACCTGCATGCGCCTGATGGAAACGATCCAGCAGATACCGCAACCGGTCATCGCGCAGGTGCAAGGCATCGCCACGGCAGCGGGTTGCCAGTTAGTGGCCACCTGCGACCTGGCCATTGCGAGCGAGGACGCCGGCTTCGCTACGCCGGGAGTGCGTATTGGCCTGTTCTGCAGCACGCCGATGGTGGCGCTCACGCGGGCGATCGGCCGGAAGCGGGCGATGGAAATGCTGCTTACGGGAAGGCTGGTGAGCGCGGACGAGGCCGCAGACTGGGGCCTGGTGAACCGCGCGGTGCCCGCCACGGCACTCGAAACGGAGACGCGCGCCCTTGCCGGGCGCATCGCGGAAGCGAGCCGCTATATTGTTCGTACGGGGAAACGGGCATTTTACGCGCAAATTGAACTCGACCAGCACCGCGCCTACGAGTACACGAGCGATGTGATGACGCAGAACGCCCAGGCGCCGGACGCGCACGAGGGAATCGGGGCGTTCCTGGGAAAGCGGGAACCGTGCTGGACCGGCCGCTGACTTTGCTTGCGCCGGGCTTAGCCAGACTCACCGTATCGTTGGGCATTGTGGCCGCGATCACGGTGGTCTGCTACGCGATCGTGCCGGTGAACGCGGCCACAGCGGGCTTCATCTATCTGCTGGCCGTGTTGTTGATCGCCAGCACGTGGGGCCTGGTGGAAGCGGCGGGAGCTTCGATTGCGGCGGTGTTCTGTTTCAACTTTTATTTCCTGCCGCCTGTGGGCACGCTCACCATCGCGGACCCGCAGAACTGGGTGGCGCTGTTCACGTTCCTGGTGACGTCGATCGTGGCGAGTCAACTTTCGCGGCGCGCGCAGCAGCGGACGCTGGACGCTGTCTCGAGCCAGCGCGAGATGGAGCGTTTGTACGCGCTCGGCCGGGCGATTTTGCTCGCCGGGCCGCAGGAAGACGCGGGGCGTGAGATTGCGCGCCAGGTGGCGAGAATTTTCGAACTCGAAGGAGTGGCGCTTTACTCGCGGCGCGACGGCGTCACGTATCAGGCGGGCGCGGCCGATCTTTCCGACCTTGAAGACAAACTTCGGCAGGTGGCGTTAGAGACGAGCGTGGTGACGGACAAACCAACGCGGACGATGCTGGTGGCGATCCGTCTGGGAGGCGAACCGATCGGCAGTCTGGCGATCCGCGGCACGGCGCCGTCGGATGCGGCGCTGCAGTCGGTGTGCAATCTGGCCGCGATCAGCCTGGAGAGGGTGAAGATCCAGGAAACATTCACGCAGGCCGAGATCGCGCGGCGAAGCGACACGCTGAAATCCACGCTGCTCGATGCGATCGCGCATGAGTTCCAGACGCCGCTCACGGCGATTCGGGTCGCCGCCAGCGCGCTGCTCGAGGGGCCACCTCCCGACGCAGATTCGCAGACCGACCTGCTCCGGGTGGTGAACGAAGAGTCGGCGCGTCTGAGCCGGCTTGTGCGCGAGGCTATCCGCATGGCGCGGATTGAAACCGGGAAAGTGCAATTGCAGCGCAGCCCGCAGAACGTGCGAAATTTGGTGGAGCAGACGCTTAGCGACATGAGCGCGAAACTGGACGGCCGTCCCCTCACCGTAGTTGTCGACCCGGACCTGCCGGAGCTTTCGGTGGACGCGGAGCTGATCGAACTCGCGCTGCGCCAGATTCTGGATAACGCGGTGAAGTATTCCCCGCAAGGGTCTCCGCTGATCGTCGAAGCGAAGCGCGAC